>DMMN01000321.1 GCA_003453835.1 Bacteroidota bacterium
GATCTTATCCGGGCAAGATCAAACATCTAGTTTGATTTTACGGACAAAAGACAGCTAGCCAAGAGCTTACTACTGAAAGGGAATAGAGTCCAGCTTTAGATTCGTTCTAAGAGGAATCTGAAGGGGCGGTTTGTGGCAATTCTCGGGGGAAGTGCAAAAGGCGCTACAAACTAGGGGGAAAGAATGTCATCTATTATCGTCCTGAAAAAGATCGCGACGGAACGACTCGTCAGTTCCATCCTCGTCGCTGTATTCGTTGTTGCGCCTCTCCTTCAGCTCGGATGTTTCAAACCGGCAGCAGCCCTTACTTTCGTCAATAACGACAATAGCGCCGAAAGCCCAGCCGGCGATTCCGAGGCTGATCTCGATCCAGGCTCCAAGCGCTCTATCCAACGTTACGGCTCNNCTACCAGCCACAGCGGCGCATTTGGGCTTATGCAGATTATGCCCAGCACACAGGTTGAGCTTGTGGAGAAACTTGGTATGGAGGAGGCCATTTCGCCCCAAAACAACATCAGGGCGGGAGTCTATCACTTACGATCTCTCTATGGGCTGTTTGCCGGCGCCGACGGTCAGAACAGGATTCGATTGACGCTGGGTGCCTACAATGCGGGCTTCAGCCGGATTCTCGATGCCCAGGATGTCGCGCGGTATCTTGGCGATGATCCGAACGACTGGGACGCCATTCGTGCGGTTCTCCCTTTGCTTTCAAGGCGCTACTACACCTTGCACCAGAACATCTGGGAGGAGGGGAAGCCGAGGGCGGGTTACTTTAGAGATTGGACACAGACGCAGACCTACGTAGAGAGCATCATGCAGTACTACGATGAATACCAGCTTGCACTCCCATGATCCACTACTAGCCCATCGGCATTGAAAAGATCGATCCTCCGTTTTCTGCTAGTCATTCCCCTCGGATTCCTGTCCGCTCAAGAGAGCGGCGGATTTGACACAAGGTTGTTTCGCGACATTAACAACAGGCAAACACAGAGGAATGGATTCCCTGAACTCCTCGACAAGACAACAGTTCCCACGTTTGCTGCCATTCCTGCAGGACTTTTCATCACAGGCTATGCGAGTGATGATGATGATCTCGAGAATGCCGCGGTTCTTCTTGGCGCAGCTCAGGTGGTTGCTCTTGGAACGACATCACTTCTGAAGGCGGTCATTGACAGAAGAAGACCATTTGAAACCCTACCGGATGTCAAGGTAAAGGACAACACCTCTTCGCTCGGTTCCTCGTTCCCTTCAGGCCACACATCCCAGGCATTCGCAATTGCGACATTGATTGCGTTGGAATATCCGAAGCCCTACGTCTATGTTCCCGCATTCATCTGGGCGGGCCTGGTTGGATACGGTCGAATCTATCTCGGTGTTCATTATCCCTCCGACGTACTAGGCGGATTGGTCCTCGGCACCGTGTCCGCGATTCTTGTTTGGAGCTTTCGCGATGGAATCCTCGATCTGAAGACGAGCGTCTTGGGGTCGAACGATGTGAATTCCCGCGTGGCGATTTTGCCGCCGGCCGGTGCGGAACTTTTGCGGATCCGGATCCGTCTCAACTAACGAAAAGAACCTTTCTGCTTTCCTGAGTTGCTATTCCCTATCGAAATGGATATATTTTTCAGCAGATGATAAGCTTTCAACCACGACATATTCAAGCCCCTGAGCTCTTCGGCGACTTCTGGTTCAACTCCGGACCCATCTCCATCCGTGCGATGAAGGGATCCGTAGTCATGGTCGACTTCTGGGACTACAGCAGCTCGAACTGTCTGAGAACGCTTCCATATCTCAAAGCATGGAATCGGAAATACCAGGATTTTGGTTTCCTCATCATCGGAGTCCACACACCCGAATTCAAGTTCGGACGCAACGCCGAGAACGTGGAGCGGGCCATCAGGCGCTCCGGCATCGACTATCCAGTCGTGACCGACAATGAAGAGTTCCTCTGGACGTCGTATTCCAACCGACTCCGGCCCACAAAGTACCTGATCGACAAAGACGGCTTCCTGCGCTATTCGCACTCAGGGGAAGGGGAGTACGATCAATTCGAGCGGTCTCTTCAATCGCTGCTTAATGAGGCCGGATATCGTGGTGAGCTTCCTGAATTGGAGCCGCCGCTGCGCGAGACGGACATTCCGGGCGTCGTCTATTTTCGTGCAACCGGTGAGGTACAGGTTGGCTACCTGCGTGGAACGATCGGCAACCCCGAGGGCTTTAGCCCCGAATCCACACTTGATTACTCCGATCACGGCTATCATGTAGGCGGCCGATTCTATCTACAGGGAAAGTGGTTCAACGAAAAGGAGTTCGTTCGTTTCGATGGCCAGGAGGGGGAAGAAGGGTACGTCGGACTTCAGTACGAAGCAGTCGAAGCCAACGCGATTATGGACTCGGAGCCGCGGACGAAAAGCACGGTCTTCATCGAACAGGACGGACTGCCCCTGACGGCAGAGATTGCGGGGAGCGATGTAACGATCAGTAGCGAGGGACTCAGCTATGTTTTGGTTGACGAGCCCCGCCTGTTCAATCTGGTTCGGAACAAGGACTTCGGAGAGCACCGCCTCAAACTAACAACTGCTTCGCGGAACTTCGGTCTGTACTCGTTTACCTTCGTCACGGGCGTCATACACGATCTCGTTTCAAGAAACTGAATGGAATGGAATCGTTTGAGTTCTCGGCGATCGGCGTTCTTCCCAAGTTCGTCGCCGTTATCTTGCCTCCGGCGGTACATTCTCAATCCCAATAGTTGATAATCGTGTTTGGGATTGCGTAGGTTCCCCCCACTTCGAGTGGGGCCGCCGGTTGTCGCCTTCGTCAATAATTCCGTGGCAAAGTAGCTAGTTCCTCGTCGTCAAAATCAGTGTAAGTTTTTCTGGATACTGACTTCGGGTACGTTTCTTGCCTTCTTGGTCACTGAAGGCCTCTCACGATCATCCTCCTCATGAGGGGGGTGAGATGTGGATTGCGGAGAGGACCTCAACGCCTCGTTCCGTAGAGCGAAATCCTGTGGTGAACGAATGCCACCACGATTTTCAGATACATCACATAAGACGAGAAGGGGGAGAGCATATCAACGGACATTGATCAGGCTGTGCGGATCGGACCCGGCGCCTCGATCCCTACAGATTCTCCCTCCGTCTAGCCATCGTATTCTCAACATCCCTGCACGTCTCACACAGAGCCGCGGCAGGGTATTTTATTTTCTGCTCAACCACAGGAGGGAGGGAAGACTATGAAACGGTGTGGAATTCATTTCGTGATGGTAGTGTTCGCGTTCCCCTTCACCCTTTTCGCCCAGGGGGAGTCACAAAACCTCCTGAAGAACGGAGACTTCGAGAAGTTTACCGGAGACAATCCGGTAGGTTGGGAGACTACAAACGTGCCTGGCCTTCTTACAGTGGTCTCAGCTTCGAAGGTTTTCAAAGGCGGAGCACGAGCGGTCCGTTGCGAGGTGAAGGATTGCTTTGGCAGCAGAATAGCCGGAATGGTCTGTCAGAAGAATGTTGAGATCACAGGCGAAGAAGTGAAGTTGAGCGGCCACTACGTCCTTCATTCGGAAGGAAACGACAAAGCTCTGCTTCTGATCTGTTTCGTAAGTTCCGAAGGAAGCACATTGGAGACGGTCGAGGAGTACCTGACGCTCAACAAGCCGGAGTTCAGTTCCTTCTCGAAAGTCGCGAAGATACCGAATGGTGCAGAGAGAGCTCACATCCGGCTGACGCTTGTCGCGGACAAACAAAGCGGAAAGTTGCATGAAGGATCCTATGTGATCTTTGACGATGTGAAGCTCGTGGCTCTCCTGCCGAGAGGCAAGTCGTTCATTCCGTGATGTGCCGTCGGAGAAAAGTCAACCGGGATTCACGTTCCGAGGGTGGATGGCGATTGTGCCAACTCTCTCTTGCGTGAAAGTGAAGTTCCCGCCCGGGACTCAAAGCCGCCAATAGCTTCCAACGGCTCGCAACTTCCTTCAAGGACCTACTTCTTCTCCCTTTCCCGCCCCAATGCCTGAACGCATCGCAGGCCGAAAAAATCTCCACTGAAAAAATCTCCACACAAGCTTCCTTGAGTTTGCCCCTATTTTTGGATAAGTTCTCGACCACAACAACCTGAGGCACAAGGGAATATGAAGTGTGTTCGAGTACGTGAGCATGGGGGACCCGAGCAGCTCATGCATGAGGAGATCGCGGAACCAAAGATCGGACCGGACGAAGTATTGGTAGGCGTCAAGGCCACCTCCATCAATCATCTCGATATTTGGGTGAGAAAGGGGATTCCGGGCGTTCGCTTTCCGCTTCCCATGATTCCCGGCGTCGACGCGGCGGGGATTGTCGCGAAAAAGGGGGAGGGGGTCAGGCACGTCAATGTTGGGGATCGGGTGATCGTTGCACAGGGCATTTCTTGCGGGCATTGTTCATCGTGCATCAATGGCAGCGACAACCTCTGCAAAGAATATCGACTGATCGGCGAGCACCGGGATGGTGCGGACGCGGAGTACATCTGTGTTCCGGGGAGGAATATCCTCCCACTTCGCAAAAGCATAAGCTATGAGTCCGCGGCAGCCTCTGCACTCGTATTCCTGACTGCGTGGCAAATGCTTGTCGCTAGGGCGAGGGTGAAGCCGGGCGAAGATGTTCTGGTGGTTGGCGTGAGCAGCGGCGTCGGAAGTGCGGCGCTCCAGATTGCGAAGCTGCATGGGGCACGCGTGATTGCCACGACCAGTTCGGATGCAAAAGCAGGCAAGGCTCGAGCACTCGGTGCCGACGAAGTGATCAACTACGCGAAACAGGAAGTTCTGGAGGAAGTCCGACGACTGACGGAGAAAAAGGGGGTCGAGATTGTCATCGACCATGTGGGAAGAAGTGTGTGGGAAGAGAACATTCGGAGTCTCGCGAAAGGTGGTCGACTCGTGACGTGCGGGGCAACATCGGGGTATGAAGCCGTGACCGACCTTCGATACGTATTCTACAGACAGCTCCAGATCCTCGGCTCCACAATGGGGAGGAAAGGGGATTTGATCACGATCATGAAGTTCATTGAAGAGGGGAAATTGAAGCCGGTGATTGATCGGGTTCTGCCGCTGACTGAAGTGCGCGAAGCCCATCGCATCGTGGAAGCGGGAGAGCATTTTGGGAAGGTGGTGATGACTGTGTAGGAATTATCTCTTGACAGAGCGACNNAATGTTCTCCACTGGAATGAAGAATCTGTGGCACCAGCGTGTCTATGTGGATCTCTACTCAGGTCCCGGTTGTTCTCGAATCGAGGGTAGCAATCGTATTCTTAAAGGATCTCCACTACTCGCATTGAGCGTGAGGACGCCATTTGACAAGTATGTCTTTTGTGAGAGGAATCCAGAGTACTTAAAGACATTGGCAAAGAGAGTCTATCGAGCTGGGGTGACGGCTGAAGTGAGACTTGTCGAAGGCGACTGCAACGACAATG
>DMMN01000178.1 GCA_003453835.1 Bacteroidota bacterium
CGGATGCGAATAGCCGATCTGCACCTGCACCTTATTGCCCTTCATCTCCGCCCGATAACCGACTCCCACGATCTCCAGCTTCCTTGAGTAGCCTTGCGTGACGCCGTTGACCATGTTATTGATCAACGCTCTCCATAATCCGTGAAGCGCGCGGACATTTTTCTCGTCGGATGAGCGAGTGACGACCACTTCCGATTGATCTATCTTCACACCTATTGACGGATGAAGGGCAGCGGAGAGTTCCCCTTTTGGACCCTTCACTTGGATCACCCCATCTTTTGCCGAGATGGTGACGCCCTTCGCAATTGGCACAGGCTTACGGCCGATTCGTGACACGGTAGAATCTCCTCAGTTTACCAGATAAAGGCGAGCACCTCGCCACCAACATGTTGTTTGCGGGCTTGAATATCCGTCATGACACCCTTTGAGGTGGAGACGATCGCAACGCCCAGCCCACCGAGCACTCGCGGCAGCTTGTCCGACGTCCGATAGAGACGAATCCCGGGGCGACTCACCCGGCGCAGCCCGGAAATAACCGACTTGCCGGAGTTGTACTTCAGATGGATGCGCAAAACTCCCTGCTTTCCGTCATCAAGCACCGTAAAGCTCGAGATGTACTTCTGCTCCACCAGAATCTGAGTGATCGCTTTCTTCAGATTCGATGATGGGATATCGACACGTTTGTGCTTTGCCTTGCCGGCATTGCGAACTCGGGTTAAGAAATCCGAGATGGGATCTGTCATGGACATTGCAGCGATTCTCCTAAAAGTCAATCTCTCTTGTTCTCTCGTGAACCAACCCTCGCTCCATACTCTCCGGCGGGGCGGGTCTTCCGACGTCGTAGACCTCTTTGCTTGTCACCGGCTTACCGGACTTCAAGCGTCTTCGTAAGCATTACCAACTCGCTTTGCGCACGCCGGGGATTTTGCCATCCAGCGCCAGGTTTCTGAGACAGATGCGGCAGATACCGAATTTCCGATAGTAGGCGCGGGGCCTTCCGCAGATATTGCAGCGATTATGTTGCCGAACCTTGTACTTCGGCGTTTTCTTCGCCTTTACCCTCATTGCTAAGCGTGCCAAAGAGACTCCTTTACGTTATTGAAACCAAGTCGATCTGAATACGATGAGCACAACAGTGATCCGGCTTTCTTGACCATCGGTTGCACCCCTCTTCCGTCGGATCACGGAGCCACGTCGGTCCGCTCTTGTTTCCGTCTGCCGGTCAATTCCGATCCGCTCAAGCCGCCGATACCGTCTGAATCACTTCCTGTCGTTTGACAAACGGCATCCCGAGCGCCTTGAGCAACTCGAACGCTTCAGCGTCCGTCTTTGCCGTTGTGACGAACGTAATATCCATGCCGCTGATACGCGTAACTTTGTCCACGTCGATCTCCGGGAAGATAATCTGCTCCTTCACGCCCAGCGTGTAATTCCCCCGGCCGTCGAACGACTTATCGGAGACGCCGCGGAAGTCCCGAACCCGGGGCAGCGCAATGCTGATCAAGCGATCGAGAAACTCATACATGACCGCCCGGCGGAGCGTCACCCGACATCCGATAGCCAATCCTTCGCGAAGCTTGAAGTTCGAAATGGCTTTCTTCGACTTCGTGATGGCGACTTTTTGCCCGGTGATCGCCTCTAGCTCCTTCACCGTCGTGTCCAGGATTTTCGGATCCTGCGTGGCCGTTCCAACACCGACATTGACGGCTATTTTCTCGAGCCTTGGAACCTGCATCACGCTCTTGTACTGAAATCGCTTCATCAGTTGCGAGACGATTTCCTTGTTGTACCGAACGAACAGCCGGGCGGGCGCGCCCTTTTCCCGAACGACGGCTTGCCGTTTCTTGCCTCCGTCGGCCTGAGCTTTTTCGGCCTTGCCGCCCTTCTTTTCCTTCTGTTCCTTTTCCTTTGCCATATGCGAACTCTCTCTTAGCTTTTTTTTCACGGCTGAAGGATCGCATGCTTCCTCGTCGCGAGGCTGCCGTCACCTTCATCGCCAATCTCAGAACATCTCTTTGCAGTTCCTGCAGACACGCATGGTTTTCTTTCGACCGGTCGTGGCATCCTTCACGTGTGTGTGTCCGACGCGCGTCGCTTCGCTACACTTCGGGCAAATCACCATGACGTTCGATGCGTGAATCGGCGCCTCCTTTTGCATGATCCCCCCTTGCGGGTTCTTCTGCGATGCACGCGTGTGGCGCTTCACGATGTTGACGCTCTCGACGATCACCCTGTTGTTCTCGGGAAATACTTTCAGGACCTTCCCTTGCTTCCCGACGGCGTTTCCGGCAACAACCAAAACTGTGTCATTCTTGTGGACGTGCATTCTTCTATCCCTTAACCGTTAGAGTACTTCCGGTGCCAATGATACGATTTTCATGAACTGACGCTCACGCAGTTCTCGCGCCACGGGACCGAAGATGCGCGTTCCTCGCGGTTCCCCCTGCGGATTCAGCAAGACAACGGCGTTCTCGTCGAAGCGAATGTAGGAACCATCTTTTCGACCGACTTCTTTCTTGGTCCGGACCACCACAGCTCGTGAGACATCCCCCTTTTTCACGGGTGCTCCCGGGATGGCACTCTTCACCGCAACCACCACGAGATCGCCGAGGGTTGCATAGCGTTTATCGTGACCACCAAGAACGCGTATACAGCGGACTTTCTTCGCTCCGGAGTTGTCTGCTACGACGAGATTCGTTTCTTCCTGGATCATCTGAGACTCCTGTTGGGGTCAAGGACCCCGCGTTCAACATCCTTATTTTGCCTTTTCGACGATTTCGACCAAGCGCCATCGTTTCTGTTTGCTCATCGGCCGGGTCTCCATCACTTTGACGATGTCGCCGATGCCTGCCTCGCGCTTCTCATCGTGCGCCATGAGCGTTGACGTCTGCTTGTAGTACTTCTTATACAAGGGATGGGGTACTTTACGCTCCAACGACACGACGATGCTCTTCTGCATCTTGTTGCTGATGACTTTGCCGGTACGGACTTTGCGCCGATTGCGTTGAACGGCCGGAGTGGTTGCTTCGGTGGTCATCCTCTAAGCCTCTTTCCCTTGTTCGATTGTTTCCGATTTCACATCCGATGTCTTGCCCTTACGCTCAACGAGAACGGTCTTCATCCGGGCGATATCCTTCCGGATCAACCGGAGCTTCATCGGGTTCTCAAGCTGGCTAATGACTTTCTGGAAGCGCAGGTTCGCCAGGGTCTCTTCTTCCTCCAGAATTCTCTTGACCAGTTCCGCGTCAGAGAGCGCTCGCAATTCAAATGCTTTCATGGACTCTCAACCTCCTCGATTAGTTGGCACCGTGATCTGTACGAGCGACGACCTTCACCTTGATCGGGAGCTTATGCGCTGCGAGTTGAAACGCCGCCGCCGCCAGCTCCTTGGTAACGCCGCCGAGCTCGAACATCACGCGACCCGGTTTCACGACTGCCACCCAGAACTCCGGGATGCCTTTTCCACTTCCCATACGGGTCTCGGCAGGCTTCTTCGTGACCGGCTTATCGGGAAAAATCCGGATCCACACTTTTCCCTCGCGTTTCATCATTCGTGTCAACGCAACGCGTGTCGCTTCAATCTGGCGTTGTGTGATCCATCCCGGTTCCATTGCCTTCAATCCGAAATCGCCGAATGCCACCGTTGCACCGCGGGTCGCTTTTCCGCGCATCCGCCCGCGCTGGGCTTTTCTGAACTTTACTCTCTTTGGCATCAACATTTGACAAATGCTCCTTCTGGTTCGATGTCACGGTTCATTGTGACGTCTCCATCATTATCGTGAGACGGGTCCGAGGATCTCGCCCTTGCAGATCCAGACTTTGACGCCGATCGCGCCATAGATCGTGCGTGCGGTGGCTTGCGCATAGTCGATATCCGCACGGATGGTATGGAGCGGTATACGTCCTTCTTTATACTGCTCGCGGCGGGCGATCTCGGCTCCGCCCAGACGCCCTCCGCACATCACGCGGATACCTTCGGCCCCCATTCGCATGGCAGCCGTGATGGCTTGCTTCATCGCGCGACGGAAGGAGATTCTTCCTTCGATTTGAGAAGCGATGTTTTCGGCTACGAGGCTGGAGTCGAGCTCCGGGCGCTTGATCTCATGAATCAGAATCTTCACTTCTTTCGACGTCACTTTCTTGAGTTCTTCTTCCAACTGAGCGATCTCCTTCCCGCTCTTGCCGATCACAATACCGGGACGCGATGTGTGGATCGTGATGACGGCGCGTTTCGGGGTCCTGTCGATCTGAATGCGGGAGATCCCGGCCTTCTTCAAACGGTTCCGAACGTAATTGCGAACCATCAGGTCTTCCTGCAGCTTGCCCGAGAACCCTTTCTCGTCAAACCAATTGGAATCCCACGTCTTCGTGATGCCGATCCGAAATCCTACCGGATGTGTTTTCTGACCCAAGAGATCCTCCTGTTATCGTTCCTGCGGTTCTGACTACTTTGAGGCTGACGTCTTCTGCTTCGTTGATTTCTTCTTCTTCGTCTCGCCTGCTTCCGCCACGGATGCATCGGCTTTCGGTTTCTTCGGAGCCGACGGCTTTGCGGCGATTCTCGCTTCACGCTGCGCGATAATGATCGTGAGGTGGGGCGATCGTTTCCGAATCCGGAAGGCCCTTCCCATCGGGGCGGGCATCACACGCTTCATCGAGGGTCCGCCGTTCACGAACGCCTCTTTCACAAACAACGTTGCCGTATCGACGCGGCCCGATTCATCCTTGTTTTGGATGTTCGAGATCGCGGATCGCAAGACTTTTTCCGCAGTTCGCGCCGCGTGCTTTGGCGAGAAGTGAAGCATCGCCAGTGCCTGATCCACACCGTGACCTCGGATGAGATCGATAACCAGCATCATCTTGCGCGGTGACGTTCCCACAAATCGATTGATTGCTCGTGCTTCCATTCGTTCTTCCTTACGCCTTTCCGAAGACTCGATGCGATTGTTCAGCAAGCCTGGAAGGGTCTCACAAATCCTATGCTGCTGAAGTAGTTTTTTCTGACTTAAAACCCGGATGTGTCCGGAAGATCCGGGTGGGGGCGAACTCACCCAACTTGTGGCCAACCATTGCTTCCTGGATGTAGACCGGAATGAACTTGTTCCCGTTGTGAACGGCAAACGTGTGCCCCACAAAATCCGGTGTAATCGTGCAGGATCGGGCCCAGGTCTTAATCACGCGCTTCTGGTTGGACTTGTTCAGGGCCTCGACTTTTTTCTGTAATTGCGGGTCGATGGAGGGACCCTTCTTCAGTGAACGACTCATGACACTCTTCTGCTATCGTTTGAGAACGGGTTATTTGCGACGCTTGATAATGAGTTTGTTCGATGCATTCTTCCGCTTACGGGTTTTCAGACCTTTAGCGTACTTGCCCCACGGCGACTCGGGATGTTGCCATCCGCCGCCGCTCTTTGAACGCCCCTCGCCCCCACCCATCGGATGATCGACAGGATTCATCGCCATGCCGCGGGTCTGTGGACGAATGCCGAGCCATCGCGACCTCCCCGCCTTGCCGAGGCTGAGGTTCTCGTGATCGCCGTTGCCGACAACTCCGACAGTCGCGAAGCACTTGACGGGCACCTTCCGCACTTCTCCCGAAGGGAGTTTCAGCGTGGCAAACTCGCCTTCCTTTGCCATCAGTTGAAGCGAATTCCCGGCGCTACGCCCAAGCTGGCCGCCTTTGCCCGGTTTGATTTCCACGTTGTGCACAAATGTGGCCACGGGGATTTCGGAAAGCGGAAGCGAGTTTCCGACCTGGACTTCGACACCGTTTCCCGCGGCAATCTTCTGACCAACCTTGAGACCCTCCGGGGCAACGATGTAGCGCTTGTCACCGTCCGCATACTGCACCAGGGCAATTCGAGCGGACCGGTTGGGATCGTACTCGATGGAGGCAACCGTTGCTTCGATTCCGTGCCTCTCGCGCTTGAAGTCGATCACACGATACATCCGCTTGTGTCCGCCTCCACGATGACGGGAGGTGACACGGCCGAGATTGTTCCTGCCCCCCGACTTCTTGAGAGGTCTGAGCAACGACTTCTCCGGTTTCGTCTTCGTTATTTCGTCGAATGTCGGGACGGAGTAGAATCTCGTCGCCGGCGTCATTGGTCGTAGTTTTCTGATAGCCATACCTTACCTGCCGTTCCTTCGGTCAGACATTCTCAAAGTAGTCAATCTTGTCGCCTTCCTTCAGGGTGACGACCGCCTTCTTCCATTTATTGGTGCGTCCTTCGAAGCGCCCGCGGCGCGTCAGTTGCGACTTGCGTTTCCCCTTCATCACGATCGTGCGGACTCCGAGCACTGTTACCTTGAACTTCTTCTCGATTGCCTGCGCAATCTCGATCTTGTTTGCTTCGGTCGTCACTTCAAACGCGTACTGCCGTTTCTCCTGCATGGCAGTGATCTTTTCCGTGACAATCGGTCGTTTGAGAATTCCGGTCATAATTCGTCGCTCAGTTCTTCAACGAGTTCTGCAGTACTTCGACGGCGCTTTTCTGGATCAAGAGCACCTGGTTGTTTAAGATCTCAAACGTCGAGGCCTTGTCCGCTTCCCGGACGTTGAGCGTCGGGATATTGCGCCCCGACTTGAACATCGCGATGTCCGTCTTTCCTGTGAGGAGAAGCGTCTTTTTCCCGGCAAGCGCCAACGCCTTCAGCACCGAGGCCATCGCTTTGGTTTTGGGGCCCTCAAAGGTGAAGTCCTCCACCACGACGATGGAATTCCCCTGCGCCTTGTAGCTGAGGGCAGACTTCCTTGCGAGCACCCTTACCTTGGCGGGAAGCTTCACGACATAGTCGTGCGGAGTTGGACCAAAGATCGATCCTCCACCGATCCAGAGCGGAGAGCGGGTTGTGCCCGCGCGAGCGCGACCGGTCTTTTTCTGCTTGAAGGGTTTCTTGCCCCCGCCGCGCACTTCGTTTCGGGGTTTCACTTTGTGCGTCCCCTGCCGTTGATTCGCCTGGATCGAGCGAATCGCCTGATAGATTGCGTGGTCGTTTGGTTTGATCTCAAAGATCTCCGGGGCAAGCGTTACCTTCTCGCCGCTCTTCGACCCGTCCTGTTTGTAGACTTCTAACTCCATTGAGGTTCTTCCCGAGATCTATGTCTCAGCTTTGTTTTACGATTTCGACGTAGCTATTGATTGCGCCGGGAACGGATCCCTTCACAATGAGGATATTCGACTCCAGGATCACCTTCAGGACCCGCAGGTTCTTTACCGTAACGCGCTCGCCCCCCATTCGGCCCGCCATCCGCATCCCTTTGAAGACACGCGAGGGATAGGAGCTGGATCCGATGGATCCGGGTGCGCGGACGCGATCGGACTGACCGTGAGTGATCATCCCGACTCCTCCGAAGTGATGTCGTTTCACGACACCCTGGAAGCCGCGACCCTTGGAACGACCCGTTACGTTGACGACGTCGCCTTGATGAAAGAGATCGACCTTTACTTCCTGGCCGGGCTGCAGTGCCACACCATTGAAGTTCCGGAATTCTGAGAGAAGCCGGAGCGGTTTCACCGCGCTTCTCTTGAAATGCCCCTTCGTCGGTTTGTTGACGAGCCGTTCTTTGATCTCGTCGAAGCCGAGCTGCACGGCGTCGTAGCCGTCCTTTTCTTTGGTCTTGACCTGCGTAATGTAGCACGGGCCCGCTTCGATGATGGTGCAGGGAATCATCTGCCCACTCTCATCGAAGATGCTCGTCATGCCAATCTTTTTGCCTAGAATGCTGCTCACGGTTCTACTCCTCAGTCATCCCTCTGCCGGCTCACTCTTTTGTGTCCGGACAGAGAACATAACAAAGTGATACAATCAATGATTGTGAACTCACGCGTACGACGACTACACTTTGATCTCGACATCGACGCCTGCGGGCAACTCGAGCTTCATCAATGAGTCGACCGTCTTGCTCGTGGAGTTGAGGATATCGATGAGTCGTTTATGCGAGCGCGTTTCGAATTGTTCGCGCGACTTCTTGTCGACGTG
>DMMN01000066.1 GCA_003453835.1 Bacteroidota bacterium
ACGGAGAAACGGAGACGGGGAGAAAATGAGAAACGGAGAAGTTAGAGTATGAACGAAGGAAGCGAGACGATGAAGCGGCAAAAGACAAGGATTCTCCTCGTTGAGGATAGCAGCACAGACGCAAGATTGGTGCAATACCTCTTGATGGGTTCGAGCTTGCACAGTTGCGAGCTGAAGATCGCGAATCGGGTGGCGCAGGCCAGGGAAATCGTCGAAACGGAATCGTTCGATGCGGCGCTGCTTGATCTGACCCTCCCGGATTCGATGGGGCTTGCGTCGTTCACGGCGATTCACTCGGCCGCGCGGCAGATGCCCATCATTGTACTAACGGGTCTCGACGACCGTCGTCTCGCTCTCGAAGCTCTCAAAAGCGGCGCCCAGGATTACCTCGTCAAAGGAAATGTCTCCAGCGAGATGCTCGACCGGTCAATCCACTACGCCATCGAGCGAAAGAAACTGGAGTTGGAGCGGGAACGGCNNGGGAACGGCTCGTCACGGAGTTGCAAAACGCTCTCTCGGAAGTCAAGAAGCTCAGTGGCTTGCTCCCCATCTGCAGTCAGTGTAAGAAGATCAGGGACGATCAGGGATACTGGGGGGAGTTGGAAGGCTATATCCAAGGTCATTCGGAAGCGCAGTTCACACACGGAGTGTGTCCGGACTGTTACGAAAAGCTGTATGGCGATATCTTGAAAGAACTGAAGGAAAAAGGGGGAAGTTCAAAATGAGAAGCGAATCGACAGTCTCCTTCGCGGGGCATTCAAGCCGAACGAATCGGCTGAAGATCCTGCTGGTGGAGGACAACCTGCTGGACGCGCGGCGGATTCAAACAATGCTTGATGAGGCCCTCCGCCAGAGCCATGAGCTTGTAACGGCGGGAACTGTTGCTGAGGCCGTGAAGAAGCTTGGCGAAGGACCGTACGATCTGGTCCTGCTTGACATCCTACTTCCGGATGGGACAGGCGAGGATCTCCTGCAACGGATGCCCGACATGGGACGAAGCGCACCCATCGTTGCCATGAGTTGCCTGGACAAGGACAGCGATCTCTCAAAATCCGTCCTGAAACTAGCTCGGGATTTCGTCGAGAAGGACAAGATGACCACCGAGCTCTTCACGCGGGTCGTTCGCCACGTGCTCGAACGCGAACTCGTGGAAGAGAAGCTCTCCCAACAGGAGCAACAGCATCGAGCCCTCGCGGCGAACGTGCCCGGGGCGGTTTATCGGTGCCAACCGGGGCCGGAATGGTCGCTCCAGTTTGCGAGTGACCAAGTCGAAGGCATCTGTGGCTACACGTCATCCGAGTTGACGGGGGATGGCGAGCAGACCTGGGTGGACCTGATCCTTGCCGAAGACAGGCCCGCGGCCGAGCAGGCCTTCGCAAAAGCACTCGGCTCGCAGGAACCGTTCGACATCGAATACCGCGTGCGCCACAAGGCCGGCCACGAAGTGTGGGTGCAGGATAGAGGGCAAGGAGTTTTCTCCTCGAGCGGCGAACTCAAGTGGATCAGCGGTATCGCCTTCGATATCACCGAGAAGAAAAAGCTCCAGATGTCGGTAAGAGAAAGCGAAGGCCTTTTTCGAGCCATCATTGAGAACTCGATCGACCTGGTGACGGTGCATGACCTGGAAGGTCGAATCCGGTTCGTTTCGCCCTCCGTACGAAAAACCCTCGGCTACGAGCCGGCCGATCTCATTGGAGCGAACGCATTTGATCTGGTTCATCCCGAAGATCTCTCAAAAGCGCGCGAGACATTCGTCCTCCTCCTCCGGGATAAGACCGAGCGCAAACCGAAGGAGTACAGAATGCGCCGGGCAAACGGAACGTGGTGTTATCTAGAAACGGTCGGCATCAACCGGCTGAGAGAACCCGGGATCAATGGCATCATCCTCACGACGAGAGACATCACCCGTCGCCGGCAGTTGGAGGAGGGATTGCAGAGGGAACGAACTCTGCTTCGCACGATTATTGACTCCATCCCTAATGAGGTCATGTTCAAGGACACTGAGAGTAGGTATGTCCTGGCGAACAAGGCTTCCATGGAAGCGCTCGGCGCAAGGTCCCATGAGGAGTTGATCGGCAAGTCCGATGCAGATTTCGTTCGTCCGGATCTCGCGAAGCAGCACCGCGAGGATGAACGGCGAATACTCGAAACGGGTGTCCCCGAAGTCAACCAAGAGTGCGTTCGATTGAATCGCGAAACAGGGAAGGTCGAAAAGGCTCACGTACAGACGAAGACCGTCGTGCGCGATCAGAAAGGGGAGATCGCAGGACTGTTGACGGTCAATCATCTGGTCACCGAACGAAAGCTGGCCGAGGTCGCGCTGCAAGAAAGCGAGTCGAGATACCGTACGCTCATTGATACTTCGAACGACGTCTTCTACACACTCTCCCCAGAAGGGAAATTTCTGTCGCTCAATCCGGCCTTCGAAACGATCACCGGATGGTCGAGAGAAGAATGGCTCGGGAAGTCGTTTCTGCCCCTCGTCCATGACGAAGATGTTCCCCTTGCGCTCCACAACTTCAAGGGAACGCTCCATGGAGACAGGGTCTACGCATACGCGGTGCGCATTCGGAAGAAGAACGGTGAGTTTGTGGTCGGCGAGCTGCATCCGTCGCCTCTCCGGAAGGATGGACGGATTGTCGGCGCCTCAGGCGTTGCACGAGATATTACGGAACGCGTGAGAGCGGAAGAGACGCTTCGGAGGCTTGGCTCGATCCTCGAGGCAACGCCCGATTTCGTCGGGACGACGAGTCCGGATGGTCGTCCGGTCTTCATCAATCAAGCGGGTCGGAGAATGGTCGGGCTTGCTCAGGATGCCGATCTGTCGAACATGACCATCGCCCAGTTTCATCCGGCGTGGGCGGCGGAAAAAATAGTCCGCGAAGGGATTCCATCGGCTATACAGAACGGTTTCTGGGCAGGTGAGACCGCGTTCCGTTCGCCTGACGGTCACGAGATCCCGGCTCTCCAACTCATCGTCGTTCACAAGGGAAGGAATGGTGCTGTCGAATATCTTTCCATCGTCGCGAGGGATATCACCGAGCGGAAGCGAATGGAGAAAGAACAAGCTCGGCTTACAGAAGATCTTCGCCTGCTCCTGGAATCGACCGATCAGGGTATATACGGGATCGACCTGGATGGTCGATGCACATTTATCAATGCGGCTGGGGCGCGCAAACTCGGGTATCACGTCGAGGAAATGACCGGCAAGAGCATGCACGATCTCATCCATCACACACGAACGGATGGTACGGCATATCCGGAGAAAGAGTGTCCCATTCTGAACGAAGCGATTCGCGGGGAAGCGGGCGTGCGGTGTAATACCGAGGTTTTGTGGAAGAAGGACGGGACGTCGTTCTTCGCAGAGTACTCGGCATTCCCCATAGTCCATCAAGGAGCCAATCGAGGGGCTGTTATCACGTTTACAGACATCACACAGCAGAAAGCTCTTGAAGATCAGCTCCGGCAGGCCCAGAAGCTGGAGAGTCTCGGCACGCTTGCAGGTGGCATCGCGCACGATTTCAACAATATNNAGCGGCGCGGGACTCGTAAAACAACTGTTGACGTTTGCGCGCAAGAGCGACGTGGTCGTTGGCAGCATCCTTGTGCAGGAACAGGTCGATGAGATCGAGAAGCTTCTCCACGAAACCTTTCCACGCTCGATTGAAGTGATAACGGTAGCCCCGAAGACTCTCCCACCGATCACGGCGGACGGGCATCAGATACATCAGGTGCTGATCAATCTCTGCGTGAATGCTCGCGATGCGATGATGCCGGAAGGAGGAAAGCTCACGATCAAGGCAGGCCTCACGATCGGAGACGCCATCCAAACTCGATTCCCCTTGGCGCCTTCGGGAGAGTACGTTTGCATAGCCGTTTCGGATACCGGCAAAGGCATGGATGAGGCGACACGGAGTCGCATCTATGAGCCCTTCTTTACCACGAAGGAAATCGGCAAAGGCACAGGTTTGGGTCTTGCTACGGTCTACGGCATTGTTCAGACATACGGTGGTTTCATCGATGTCGAGAGTCAAGTGGGGAAAGGAACGACCTTTGTTGTCTGTTTCCCTGCCGAGGGAGGAGGCAAAGCCCAAGAACTTTCTTCGGCCGAGATGGTGAAAGAAGTCGTCGGAGGGAGTGAGACGATTCTTATGGTTGAGGACGAAGAGCTTCTCCGAAGTCTGATTATGGTCTATCTCCAGGGAAAAGGGTACACGGTGTTGGAGGCGAAAGACGGTCTGGAAGGAGTCGAGGTCTACGCGCAGAATCATGCTTCGATCGCGCTCGTCCTCTCCGATCTCGGTCTCCCACGACTGGGCGGAGAGCAGATGTTTGCCCTGATGAAGAAGATCAATCCCGATGTCAAGGTTGTCTTTGCCAGCGGTTACCAGGAACCAGGACAAATGGCCGGACTACTCAAATCGGGCGCGAAGGATTTCGTGCAGAAGCCGTACGTCCCGACGGAAGTGCTGAGGAGGGTTCGGGAGGTGTTGGATAGGAAGTAGGTTGTAGGTGGTAGGTTGGTGGTGGTAGGGCGAATGGGAGAAACGGAGAGTAGGAAAAACGGTGAATGGGGGAATCTAGTGCTGTATAAGAACTAGGCTTAAAGCATCCCCTCTGTGTGT
>DMMN01000123.1 GCA_003453835.1 Bacteroidota bacterium
GACGACCACCGAGATTGCCGCACTCGTGCAGGGGGAAGTTGACGGTGACGGCAGCGTGGAGATCGTGCGGGTGGCCAAGATCGAAGAGGCCGGTCCGGGAGACCTTACCTTTCTCGCCAACCCGAAATACGAGAAGTTTCTCTCTACGACAAACGCATCAGCCATTCTCATCTCAACGATGCTGGACACGGGCCGGCATCGGAACAGGGCCACTCCCGTCTTCATAAAAGTCCAGGACCCGTACGTTGCGTTTCTTCGCGCGCTGAAAACACTCACTCCCGTCGTTGATCCGTTTCCCACGGACATTCATCCGACGACGGTCGTGGCTCCCTCGGCTTCCATCGGAAAGAATGTGGCCCTCGGGCCCTATGTGGTGGTGGGAAGAAACGCCGTCATCGGGGAGAACTCGCGAATTTCTGCAGGATGTGTCATCGGTGATGAAGCAGTCGTCGGGAGTGAATGTCTGTTCTATCCGAACGTCACCATCTATCACCAGTGCCGAGTTGGCGCACGGGTGATTGTTCACGCCGGAGCGGTCATCGGCAGCGATGGATTTGGCTTTGCTCCCCGGTCCGATGGGAGCTACGAGAAGATCCCCCAGCTCGGCATCGTTCGCATCGAAGAGGATGTGGAGATCGGATCGAATTGCTCAATCGATCGCGCGACGATCGGGGAAACGATTGTCAAACGGGGGGTGAAGCTGGACAACATGGTGCACATCGCTCATAATGTCGTTGTCGGAGAGGATACGGTGATAGCGGCGCAAGTCGGCGTGAGCGGCAGCTCGAAGATCGGGAAAAACTCAATGATCGGTGGGNNCCTGGAGATTGCGGATCGCAGCATCGTCCTCGGTCAGGCCGGAGTCTCGAAATCGCTCACCGAGCCGGGGAAAGCGTACTTCGGTACACCGGCAAAGGAGCAACGGAAGGCGCAGCGCATGGAAGCCGCGCTCCGCTCGCTTCCCGAGCTGATCTATGAGATGAGAGACCTCCAGCAAAAGGTTGAAACGCTCAGAAAGAAGTTCGAAGAAAAGAATTCGTAGTTCCCCTCTACAGCGAAGGACAGATTATGCTCGTTCAACAGCATACGATCAAGAAGCCGGTGACGATGTCGGGAGTTGGGCTGCACACGGGTGTGCAGACGATCATGACGTTGAAACCTGCCCCGGAGAATTACGGCATTCGTTTCAAGCGGGTCGATATGGGCGGTTCGCCGGAGATTCCAGCCGACGTCGATCACGTCATCGATGTTTCCCGCGGGACAACCATCGGCATTGGCGATGCGCGTGTGCATACGGTGGAACACGTTCTTGCCGCGATCGTCGGCCTCCAGGTTGATAACGTCATCATCGAGCTCGATAACATCGAACCCCCGATCGCCGATGGAAGCGTGAAGCCGTTCGTGGAGATGTTGCTTGAGGCGGGGATACAAGAGCAGGAGGCTCCGAAGGACTATTTGATCATCGATCAGACTATCCGGTATCAGAATGAAGAGAAGGGAGTTGACCTCGTCGCGCTTCCGACCGATGATTTTCGCGTCACGGTCCTCGTCGATTACAACAATCCCGCGCTGGGGAGCCAGCACACCGGTCTCTTTAATCTCGAGAAGGAATTCGTTACGGAATTCGCTCCGGCGCGGACGTTCTGCTTCCTCCACGAGGTCGAAATCCTTCGAGACCAGGGTCTCATCAGAGGGGGGAATCTCGACAACGCCATCGTCATCGTGGACCGGGAGCTTTCGGACGAGGAGCTTGGCCGACTCACGACGAAGCTGGGAATCAGCCGTTCCGTCATCCTCGGCAACACCGGCGTTCTCAACGAGCGGAAATTGCATTACCGGAACGAGCCTGCACGCCACAAGCTGTTGGATCTGATCGGCGATCTCGCCCTCATCGGCGCTCCGCTGAAGGCGCAGATCCTCGCCGCACGTCCCGGCCACGCGAGCAATATCGAATTTGCACGGAAGATCCGGAAGCTCTACCAACAAAAGAAACTCGTCAAGAAATATCAGCACGAGAAGAAAGAGGGAGTCATTTTCGATGTCAACGCGATTCAGCGGATCCTGCCGCACCGCTATCCGTTCCTCCTCGTTGACAAGATCATCGATTTTCAGCTTGACGAGCGCGTCGTCGGCGTAAAGAACGTGACGATGAACGAACCGTTCTTCCAGGGACATTTCCCGGGTCAGCCCGTGATGCCGGGCGTTCTGATTGTCGAAGCGATGGCACAGGCCGGCGGGATCCTCCTCTTGAATGGTCACGAGAATCCCGACAACAAGCTCGTCTTTTTCATGTCGATCAACAATGTGAAATTCCGTAGGCCTGTCGTGCCCGGGGATCAGCTCATTCTCGACGTGGAGATGTTGGCTCGTCGCTCCAAGATCGTGCAGATCCGCGGCAAGGCCTATGTTGACGGCAATCTCGTGGCGGAAGGCGAGTTCGCGGCAGCCATTGTTGATCGTCTCAACGGTCAGGAACAAACTACCTCGCTTCCCGAATCCTCTCTCCAGAAGAGTTCCTGATGCCGGTCGGAATCGATTCCCGCGCTCTCGTCAGCCCAACGGCGCGCTTGGGCGAAAACGTCCAGGTTGGTCCCTTCACTCTCGTGGAGGACGACGTCGTCATTGGTGACGACACGTGGATCGGGGCAAACGTCGTTGTCTACAACGGTTCTCGTGTAGGTCGCGACTGTAAGATCCATCAGGGCGCCTCTGTCGGCAATGTGCCGCAAGACCTGAAGTACAAAGGCGAGCCGACGTTGTTGNNTCGATAAAGGCAAGACAACCATCGGCAGCAACTGTCTTTTTATGGCCTATGCACACGTCGCTCATGATTGCACGATTGGCGACAACGCAATCCTGGCGAACTGCGTCGCATTGGGCGGGCACGTCACGCTCGGCAACTGGGTGATCATCGGCGGCCTCTCGCCGGTTCATCAATTCTGTTCGATTGGCGACCACGCCATGATCGGAGGCGGGTTCCGCGTAACGAAAGACGTCCCTCCCTTCGTCCTTGCCGGTGGCGAGCCGTTGGTGTTCGAGCATCTCAACACCATCGGTTTACGGCGCCGGGGTTTTTCCGCAGAGACCATCGAGCAGATCGATTCGGCTTTCCGGCTTCTGTATCGGTCCAAACTCAACGTCTCGCAAGCCATCGAGAGGATCAAGCAAGAAGTCCCCCTCACACCGGAAGTCCGGAAGTTGATCGAGTTCATTGCCGCGAGCAAGCGCGGCATCATCCCCGGCCACCCTCACTAAAATGTTCTGGCGATTCGAGAACACGGGTTCGAAGAGCGGCGCGTTTAATATGATGTACGATGAGGAACTCGCGCAAGCCCTTCTGAACGGCACAGGCTCTCCAACCGTGCGCGTCTACGGCTGGCGACCGCCGGCTCTCTCACTTGGGTATCATCAATCGTCCGACGAAATCGACGTTGACAAATGCAGGCGTGCCGGCGTCGACGTTGTCCGTCGCCCAACGGGCGGAAGAGCCATTCTTCATTGGAACGAAGCGACGTACTGTGTCGTGATGAGGGGCTCTCGTGCAGGCGTCTTATCCATCTACAATCAGATTAGTCAGGCGCTGGTGGGCGGATTGCTCCGTCTCGGCGTTCATGCGTCTCTGGAGAAGTGCCAACCCCACTTTCCATCGTTGTACAAGTCTCCATCTTCAACAGCTTGCTTCACGAGTGCTGCCCGGCACGAAATCCGGGTCGGAGGCAGAAAACTGGTCGGGAGCGCCCAGCGGAGGTTCGCACGCGAGACGGGGGAGGAAGTCATCCTGCAGCACGGCTCGATACTCCTCGGAGCGGAACATAAACAGATCGTAGAGTTCTTGAATCTACGGGATGAACGCGCCCGCGAGCAGATAGCATCTGACCTGGAACAAAACACGATCGATCTCGCGGCGGCGCTTGGACGGAATGTCGAGTTCGAAGAAGTGGCAGAGTGCATTCGTCAGGGATTCGAATCCGCCTGGGGAATCCGTTTCTCCTCGGCCGATGTCGAAGAACCGACGCTCACGATGTGACACCAGCGAAGAGAGCCTATGAAAAATTCCTCTGCAGGTTCCGGCCCAAAGCGAATCACCACGAGAGTCATTGCCTCGATGAAACAGGATAAGAAGAAGATCGCTTGCCTGACGGCGTACGATTACCTGACCGCCCGACTGCTTGATCAATCCGGCGTCGATCTGATTCTTGTCGGGGATTCGTTGGGAATGGTCTTCCAGGGCCACGAAACGACGCTGCCCGTTACTCTCGATGAAATGATCTATCATTCAAAAACCGTCGTCCGGGGTGTCGACCGTGCGATGGTCATCGTTGACATGCCCTTCATGAGTTATCAGGCAAATGACGAGGAAGGATTTCGCAACGCGGGGAGAGTAATGAAGGAGACCGGCGCCGGGGGTGTGAAGTTCGAGGGAGGGGCGCGCATCGCAGATCTCGTCAGGATCACAACGCGGGCCGGAATCCCGGTTATGGGACATCTAGGGTTGACGCCGCAGTCCATTCACCAATTTGGCGGGTATCAACCCCGCGGTGTCTTATCGGATGAAGCCAAGCGGATTGTCGATGATGCGAAAGCGCTGGAGGAAGCCGGCGCATTCGCCGTCGTGCTGGAGAAAATTCCCTCGCGGCTCGCCGCAAAGGTCACGAAAGCTGTCGGCATTCCGACAATTGGGATCGGCGCTGGCGTCCATTGCGACGGCCAGGTGTTGGTGATTTCCGACCTGCTTGGACTCTACGAAGATTTCCATCCTCGATTCGTGCGTCGATATGCCCAACTTGCGGAGACGATTCGTGGATCAGTCGGAAGCTATGTGAAGGATGTAAAGGAAGAGAAGTTTCCTTCGATTGAGGAGGGTTATTAGTCATGTGGTCGAGAAGTCCCGCTCTCCGAATCATGAGCTTAGGGCACCACCCATCGGAAAGCAACGCCTGACGGACCGTCGCTGGAAATTGACTTTTCGTCTGTGTCCATTGCTTTGATTCGAGCCGACCGGGTCGATCGCAAATCTCCCGGAGAGAAAAAGTCTACGAAGCCTTGATGACTCGTCAAGGCTGAATTGTTTAGGAATGGTTTTTTCAATATCTTAGCCGGCGATGAAATCCAGACGTATGAAGAGGCCGCTCAGCATCCTCGTGTCGAACGACGACGGTATCGATGCCCCTGGCATCGCGGCTCTTGTCAAAGAGTTGAGGAAGATCGGTACGGTAACGGTTGTGGCTCCGGACAGGCAGCAGAGCGCCGTCGGGCATGCCATCACGATGAACTTTCCGCTCCGGGTGAAGGAGTTCAAAAAGGAAAACGTCTTGTTCGGTTATGCGGTTGAGGGGACGCCTGCGGATTGCGTTAAGCTGGCGGTCAGGGCGCTCCTGAAAACGAAGCCTGACCTGCTCGTCTCCGGCGTCAACCATGGGGCGAACACCGCCATCAGCATCATCTACTCCGGCACGGTTTCCGCCGCGAC
>DMMN01000058.1 GCA_003453835.1 Bacteroidota bacterium
TTCAGCCGTCCGTTTCAACGGATGGCTGCGAAGCGGTCAACTTGAGTATCTAATTTGGTCGCCTAGCAGGGGGTTCCGATGGGCGGCATGAGCTGCGAGAAGACTTCTCACCCACACTGGATTTCTGAAAATGAACTGAATTCCTCAACTCTTGAGGTCAGGCCACTCGTCAATCGTGCATCCTGGACGGTTTCAATCATGAGCCTCCGGCGGATTCTGTCGCATCTCAAGGTTTGTATCACCGCTTTCCAAACTAAGGATCCGCAGGCGTCTTTAGTTGTCCTCAGATCCAACCGGTAGGATGGCAACGCTCCTCCTCTTGGCAAACCGCTTGCCCAGTTTGACAGACGATGCGCGTCTTGGTAGTTAGCCTTCGACGGTTTCCAGAGTCCTCCGGCTACTTCCCTTTGAACTGAGGGGGGCGTTTTTCAAGGAAAGCTGTGATTCCCTCTTTGTGGTCCTCAGAAAGAGAAGCGATCTCTTGGATCGTCGCTTCGTAGTCGAGGAGGGAGTCGAGATCGGAGGCGAGCGCCTTGTTCAGTGTGCGCTTGATGAGTCCGATCGATTTGGTGGGGGATTGGGCGAGGCGTTGTGCGAGTTCCGTCGTCGTCTTTTCAAGATCGGAAGAGGGGACAACCTTGTTTACCAGTCCGACCCGCTCCGCTTCCGCGGCCGTAATATCGTTCCCGAGCGCGGCGTACTCGAATGCCTTTGCCATGCCGACCAGTCGCGGCAGAAACCAATGCGAGCCGGAGTCGGGAACGAGCGCTATCCGAATGAAGACCTCAATGAGCTTTGCATGGTCGGCCATGATTCGCATGTCGCAAGCGAGAGCGATACTCAGTCCCGCCCCGGCCGCCACGCCGTTGATCATGCCGATGATCGGCTTTTCCATCGTTCTCATTCTTCGGATCATCGGATTGTAGCTCTTCTCAAGGGACTCCTTCAACGAGCGACGCGTCTCGTTCTCCGCATGCTCTTTGAGATCCTGTCCGGAGCAAAACGCTTTTTCTCCGGCTCCCCGGATAACAAGGCATCGAACTTCAGGGTCTTTCTGGGCCTCCTTGAGCACTTCGTTCAACTCTTTCTTCATCAGATCGTTCAGTGCATTGTAGACTTCCGGGCGATTGAGCGTTATCGTGCAGATGTTCTTGGAAACGGAGCAAAGGATAGTCGAGTAGCTATGCATAGTTGGTGTGAATCAGGATTGGTGAGCACGAATCTGATTGAAACCGGGCTTCCTCGATCGTTTCTCGATAGGATCCAACACCATTGCTATCGACCACTCCAGTCGGGTCTCCGCTTCTCAACAAATGCCTTCATTCCTTCTTTCTGGTCGTCGCTTGCGAACAGAAGATAGAAACTCCTTCGCTCGAACTCGAGACCTCCCTCGATCGTCGTATCGAACGACTTCAACACGGCCTCTTTCGCGAGGCGGACTGCAAGAGGCGGCTTGCCGGCGATCTCCTCGGCGAGATTTCGTGCTTCCTGCAAGTAGTATTCGACCGGAACGACCTTATTTACTAATCCCCATTGTCTCGCCTCCTCGGCAGAGATCATCTTCCCTGTGAGGACCATTTCCATGGCCTTGGCCTTTCCGACTGCCCGCGTCAGTCGCTGCGTGCCGCCCGCGCCGGGAATCACGCCGATGTTAATTTCGGGCTGGCCGAACTTGGCAGTTTCGGAGGCAATAATGATGTCGCAGGTCATCGCCAGCTCGCAGCCACCGCCGAGGGCGAAGCCGCTCACCGCTGCAATCAACGGTTTCTTGATTCTTCGTATCCGATCCCATCGGGCGAACTGATCGCGTCCGAGCATTTCGATGGCTGAGGCGTCGGCCATCTCTTTTATATCTGCACCTGCGGCAAAGGCCTTCTCGTTCCCCGTAATGATGACGCAGCGGACGTCATCATCTTGATCGATCGATTCGAGAGACTCAACAAGTTCCTCCATCAACTTCGTGTTGAGTGCGTTCAAGACTTCCGGGCGATTGAACTGAATGACGGCGTAGCCGGATTCTTTGGTGACCAAAATGTTTTCGTGATTCATCGGTGGGCTGTGAAGTAGCTGGTTGGACAAGTAAGACTCGACGACTGCAGTCGTTGCCGGTTCTCCTCGGAGCTCTTGGAGGTTCGGGCATCCGGACTCAGGCAAACATCTTGGATGATCGACGAACCGGTTCTCGGTCCCTCACTTCTTTCCCGACTTGCGCGAGTTCTTTCGATGGCCGGCGGCGAGTTTTCGGCGGCCGGTTCCCCCCATTTGTTTTCTGATCTTCTCATAGTCAATCGGCCGCTTTTCCGCAAACGCGTTGATTCCCTCGACGATCTCGGGTGCTGAGGTGTGAACCGTCAGCCAATCGCGCGCGTGGCCGATGGTCATTGCCCACGAGAAATCGCGCCAGAAGTTGAGCTGCTGCTTTGTATATCGAGTGCACTCCGGGAGCTTCTTGAATAGCTTTTCCGTCATTCTCGCCACGGCGGCGTCAAGCATCTTGCGGGGAACGACTTCGTTGATGAGTCCCCACTCGAGGGCTTTCGCAGCCGGAATCTGCTCACACAGAAGAAGGATCTCCCGCGCCCGCCGGTCGCCTACGATGATCGGCAACCATTGTGTCGCACCTGCGGCGGGAACGCTGCCGTGCTCCGTCCCGACATGACGAATGTAAACGTTGTCCGCAGCGACCGCAAGATCGCACGACATTTGAAGCTCGTTACCTCCGCCCACCACGATGCCGTTGAGACGTGCGATTGTCGGTTTGCCGAGGTTCCGCAGGCGATCAAACGTCTCGACAAAAACTCCCATCCACTTGTAGAAGTCGTTCGGTTGATCGAGGAAGTCTTCTTTCCACTCATTCAGATCCGCGCCCGTGCAGAAAGCCTTTTCACCCGCTCCGGTGAGAACGACAACCGCAACGCCGTCATCCCAAGCAGCATCTTGAAATGCCATGCCAAGTTCGCGGAGCGTTGCCAGGTTCAGACAGTTATGAACGTGTGGGCGGTTGATGGTGACGGTCGCCACCCAATCTTTCTTGTGATAGAGGACGTTTTTGAATCCAAGAGCGTCGGCATCAGTTCCGGAGTATTTGGCTTTTGGCATAGGGTCGATACGAACGGGAGAATAGTTGATCGCACAAGGAGATGATGTGAAACCAGGGTGATTGATGATGGAACGGATCGGCTTGAAGCTCAATCTTCTTCAACGATAGCGAAGAACATCGAAACGAGGTTCCCCGCGAACTCCATCAGATCTCGGGCGGCGGCCTTCCCCTCCGGCGAGGCAAGGGCACGCTGCATTGCTTCATCGCTGTCGAAATACATCTCGGCTATCAGGGAATGTTTCGGCTCCCCGATCGGTGCGCCTGTGATTCTCGCAACTTCTAGTTTGCGGAGTCCGGGCATCTTCTTGACAAGCGGCGTATGGATGTCACTATAATGTGTGCTAAAGGAATCCGGATCGTCGGGAGTTCTGTAAAGAGCAATGAGTTTGACCATGTCTGATCGTGTGTGGTGTAGATGGATTTGGGTACGCGGGGACGAACAAATATAGAGGAAGCCCTCAAGAGAAGCAAGGCATTCGCACGAATGAGGGGGGAAATTGAGCCTCTTTTTCAGTACCATTCTTGCGCGCATGCAAATCAACGAACATCCCGAACCAGTTCCGACCACTGAACGAGAGCTCCTTCAGGTCATAGGAGTGATGGCCGCGGGGGCGGGGATCGCTCCCGGCGGCTACCTTGAGCTTCTCCGGAAGGATCTTCGAAGATCTCCTCATCCGAGGCGGGCCCTTAATAACTTGCACCGGTTCCTTTGCGCGGGATTTGCCTCATCCTTGCTGCGCGACTTTCAGGCCCATCCGGTTCTGCAAAACATCGCCATCGAGTTGTTTGCCCAGTCACAATTCCTCTCGGATATCCTGGTCCGCCAACCCGAACTCTTTCACTGGCTCACGTCGACGACGGAGTTGAAGCAAACGAAATCTTCCGGAATCTACCTTCGGGAGGCGCGCGAGACCACGCAACTCTTCGGTCGGACTGAGAAGCAACTCGATTCACTAAAGCGATTCCAGCGTCGTGAACTCCTCCGTATCGGTGCGCGGCAAATTCTGAAAGAAGCCAATGTCGACACGACGTCCGCGGAACTGGCCGCCCTCGCCGACGCTATAATAGAGGTCGTCGTGCAACTGGGATGCCGGGATCGTGCAAGTGAGGGAGAGATTGTATTCGAAAACGAGCTCGCCGTCGTCGGA
>DMMN01000057.1 GCA_003453835.1 Bacteroidota bacterium
GAGATCATTATCGTCGATAATAATTCTATCGATCGAAGTCAGGCTTTGATTCCTGTACAGTTCCCCCAGGTGAAGCTCGTTTGCCTTCAGGAGAATCGAGGATTTGGCCCCGCGAATAACGTCGGGGCAAGCCACGCGGGTGGACAGTATCTGTTCTTCCTAAACAACGACACATTACTCCTGGAAGACACACCGGGGCAGCTAGCCNNAGGGAAAATCGCAGACGCCCTCGTACTTCTCTGCACGACATCCGTTTGCCGAAGCGTGTAGACTGGGTAACGGGGGCGGCGCTTATGATTCCAAAAAACCTTTTCCGAAGGATCGGTGGCTTCGACGAACAGTTCTTCATGTATTTTGAAGACGTAGACCTTTGTCGCCGCGTTGCGGCGGAAGGATATCAGATTCGTTTCGTGCCCGAGACGAAGCTCGTCCATTTTGGAGGAATGAGCGTGTCGAAAGGGGACGAGAAGATAGCGTTCGAGTATCGCCGAAGCCAGATCTATTGCTACACGAAACATACCTCATTGTTGGAGCAAGTTGCCCTACGCAGTTATCTTGCGGTCAAATTCCTTTCTCAGCTCCTCTTTGCTTTCTTTCGACCTGCTCAATCACGCGATCTCTATCGCCGGCTCATCAAGCTGGCGCTTGCACCTCGGTGATTTCTGGCGGCGCGAACTTGAGTTTGGGATTCTCTGTCGCTATATTCAAGCGTTCGAGTAGTGAGATTCAGCTCACCAGCAGACACGCATGGCATACATCGCCGTCGATGGACGGAAGTACTTCGATCTGGGAATCGGAACCTACATTCGGAGCCTGACAGACGCGCTCTCGCATCTCCAAGCCTCGCATCATTTCTCGCTGTTGGTTTCTCCGGGCGATTATGACACGATCGTGCCACCGATTGGCTGGCAGAAGCACGTCGTCGATGTGGAAAAATACTCTGTTCGCGAAATTCTTCTCCTTGGATATCAGGCGAGGCGAAAAGGCATCGATCTGTTTCACNNGCTACCGATTGGCTTACGACGTAAGTCGATTGTGACGATTCACGATCTGATCCACCTGAAGTTTCCGGAGTACTTCAATCCGGCCCAGCGGAGCTACGCAACGGCCATCATGGGACACGCGGTACGGAATGCCGGAGCAGTCATCGCGGTCTCGGAACGCACGAAACAGGATATCGTGGAGCGGTTTCGCCTACCGGCAGAATCCATCCAGGTTGTTTACCATGGCCTTGATGCCGGCTTTCGAAAGATCACCGATTCGGGCCGTCGCGCGTCGTTCCGGGGGCACTTTCATCTTCAAAATCCGTTCATCCTCTATGTTGGAAGTCTGAAGCCTCACAAGAATGTTCCTCTCTTGCTGCGGGCCTTTCAATCGCTGGTAACAACTCACGAGGATCTTGAGCTTGTGTTTGCAGGAGAGTCCCTCTCCGAGTATTCGGACCTGACGGCGTTGGCTGTCGCTTTGGGGATTCTGCCGCGCATAAAGGAACTCGGTCGTGTGCAGGGAGAAGATCTGACGCTGGCCTACAATGTCGCGGAAGCGCTTGCGCTCCCTTCCCGTTATGAGGGATTCGGTTTTCCGGCCCTGGAAGCGATGGCGTGCGGAACTCCGGTTGTCGTCTCGGACGGTGGTTCGCTTCCGGAGGTCGTCGGTGACGCGGCTCTCGTCGTAAAGGTCGATGATGTCGGGGCGCTCGAAGACGCGTTGAGAATGGTGCTGAATGACGCAGGTCTGAGAGCAGATCTGAGGGAACGTGGCGAGAGGAATGTTCTCCGGTTTTCCTGGAAGAAGGCTGCAACTGAAACTCTACGAATGTACGAGTCGCTACTTTGAAGACACGGAACCCCCTACGACGGATAGGCATCTTTGGAGGATCGTTCGATCCGCCACATTCCGGTCATTTGATTATTGCACAATCGGCCCTCAACCAACTACGGCTTGACAAGGTGATATTCCTTCCGGCCTATCGCGCCCCTCACGAGCGCGGCAAACGACCCACCAGCGCCGCAAGCCGCTTTCGCATGTCACAACTTGCCGTGAGCGGCAACGCTCGCTTCGAAGTTTCGGATATCGAAATTCGCCGAAAAGGTGTCTCGTATACGCACAAGACAGTCGCACAGATCAGCCGGGACTATCCGGAGGCGAAGTTGTTCCTCATCATCGGCGGCGATAACTTCGCCCAGTTCCACACTTGGAAGATGCCTGATGAGATACTCAGGTTGGCATCGCTGGCTGTCTATCGACGGTCAGGTGAGGTTCACACTCAGCCAAGACGATTCTCGAAGAACATTCTTCTCCTTCGCGGACCTCTCGTGAACATCTCCTCTTCGGAGATTCGCTCGCGAGTGGAGATGGGAAAGACGATTCGTTACCTCGTTCCCGAGAAGGTGCGGAAGTTCATCGCAAGCCGAAAGCTCTATGGAAGCTGAAATGGGATTGAAATGAAGTCGACCCTCCATCTTGACGAAGTCTGGAAGATCGTGAACACGGATCACTATGATCCTTTCAGCGTGCTGGGAGCCCATGTGATCGAGTGGGAAGGGACGCGGGGGGTCGTGATCCGCGCGTTCTTGCCCGACGCGCAATCCGCATCTGTCGTCGAGCTTTCCGGAGAGAAAGAAGGCACCTCGTTTGAGATGAAGAGAATTCTGAACGAAGGCTTCTTCGAGCTCTTCCTTCCCGATCGCAGGTCGATCTTCCCTTACAAGCTTGCCAGGACCATGGCCGACGGAACGTCGGAGCTCTTCTACGACTCTTACTCCTTCCTCCCGACGCTCACGGATTTCGATCTCTATCTCTTCAACGCAGGAGACCATCATCGTATCTACGAGAAACTTGGGGCGCATCATGCGGTCGTGAATGACGTAGGAGGCATTCAGTTTGCCGTCTGGGCTCCCTCCGCCCGCAGCGTAAGCGTCATCGGCAGCTTCAATGGCTGGGATCGGCGAAAGCATGCCATGCGGGTGCTCGGCTCGTCGGGCGTGTGGGAGATCTTCATCCCCGGTCTGAAGGAGGGCGAGTTGTACAAGTTTCAGATCAAGACGAAGCAGGGGGCGATTCTCGACAAATGCGATCCGTATGGGTTTGAAATGGAGATGCGCCCAAGCACGGCGGCGAGGGTTAATTTGGTGACGGGACACACATGGGGAGACGAGCGGTGGATGATGGAACGGTCCCAAGGGAATCAGCTTTCAAAACCAATCTCAGTGTACGAAGTTCACTTGGGGTCATGGTCTCGTGTCCCCGAAGAAGGCAACAGGTGGCTGACGTATCGCGAGCTTGCGGAACGGCTCGTCGCCTACGTCAAGAAACGCGGATTCACGCATATCGAGCTCCTGCCGATCATGGAGCATCCGTTCGACGGTTCGTG
>DMMN01000286.1 GCA_003453835.1 Bacteroidota bacterium
TGATCTTTGAACTCCCGTCGAGGCCGAACATCTTCGAGAGCAACTCCTCGATCGTCGAGGAATGGATATAGAGTCTCGGTTTGAACATGAAATCATAGCGAGGGTCGTTGAGTTTCGTGTCGAGTTGCACGAGGAAGCGGGCGAACTTCCCATGGAATGGTCCCCCCTTCTCGACGTCCAGGTATTCGATCTTCGAGCGAACCTCCGCCAGATTGTAGTAGACCGGGGTGTCGATCGTCAGCACGTTCTTTAGTTCGGGATTCTGGTCCCGCTTGGCCTGGAAGACAAGGTCTTTCAGCACGGTGATCTGTGTTGCGGCGTTCTCGTCGCTCGGATCGATAAACATCTCGAGCATCTCCTGGAAATTCATCAGCCAGAAGGGGAGCTCCAGCTCGGTCAGATTGAGGTACTGACAATCTTTGGGAAACGCACTTCGATATTCGTTGTGGATATCCAGAATGATCACATTCGTGTCCGGATAGCCCGTCACCTTCTGGAGAATGGAGGCGACACTGCACGATTTCCCCGAGCCGCTTGCCCCAACGACGGCCAGATGCTTGCCGAAGAAGCGGTTAGGATCGAGGTGCGCTCTCTCGTTCTCGAAGAGCGAGAGCCTTCCCACGGAGAAGCCATATCGCTGGAAAACGGAAAACGCGACACTCAAGTCCTTGTCCTCCAACAAATAGACCGGCGTCTCCGCCGTTGGGAATGCGGACACGCCTCGCTCGAACATTCCCGACCTGACGGTGCCGATGAGGTTCACCGGCATCTCGTATTGCGGCACGGTCGTTCCGTTCTGATGTACGCCGTTGCGCCGGAACTCGGACACCATCCCGAGCAGGACGTGTTTCCCAACCGGAATGAGAACATACGTACCGATTTGACCGATAGGGTACGTCTTTCCGTTCAGCGGCAACGACAGATTCGCCAAATGGGGATCCAGCATCACCGTGACATTTGACGTCGTCACTTCGTGAACGACGCCGATGCGCTTTCTCTCCCACATTGATTGTGCTGACATCGTACAAACCTCTCAGTCAAATTCCTAAGGCTGCCCATCCTGCGGCACGCGGCCGGATTTCCTTCTCCTGGTCGCCACCGGGGCTTTAGTTTTCATTTCCGTTTGTGAGAACCCCGTGGACAGCCGTAAGCAGATTCTCGACACTGATCGGTTTCTGAAGAAACGGTATCGTATCGCTCGAGAGCACTTCCGCCCGTTTCTGCTTGTCGAACAAGAGGCCGCTCATTGCGATGATCTTGATGTTCGGATCGATTCTTTTCATCGCCCGAACGGTGGCCGGCCCATCCATATACGGCATCAGCAAATCCATCAGCACCACGTCGATCTTGTCACGATGCTGCATGTACATTGCCAACGCCTCCGTTCCGTCCTTCGCCGTGAGGACCCGATAGTTCTTACTTTTGAGTGTGACCTCGATGAGATCGCTGATCGTTTCTTCATCGTCCACGACCAGGACGAACTCACCGTTCCCCTTCGGTATCTCCTGCCCCTTTTGAACGTCCTGCAGCTCTGATGGCTCAGTGGCGGGAAGGTACACTTTGAACTGCGTTCCACGTCCTTCCTCGCTTTGCACATCGAGGAAGCCGCCATGGCTCTTTACGATTGTCAACACGGTAAAGAGACCGAGACCCGTCCCTTTTCCCGTCTCCTTCGTTGTGAAGAAAGGATCGAAGATTCTGTTCATCAGATCCGAACGAATCCCATGCCCCGTGTCTGAAACAGTCATCAGGAGATGGTGGCCGGGTTTTGCATCGATGTGAACGCTCGCCGCTTGCTCATCGAGCATGATGTTCTGGACTTCAACTCGGAGCGTTCCCCCCTCGGGCATTGCATCACGAGCATTGAGCGAAAGATTCATCAGCACCTGGTAGAGCTGCGTAGCGTCCCCGAGCACGGGCCAGAGATCCTTCGTCAATTTCGTTTGTATCCGGATGGACGGAGGGAGGGTTTCTCTCAGGAAGTTCGCACACTCAACCACCAGGTGCTTGATCTGGAGGATTGCCCGGTCGCCCTCGACACCGCGGACGAATGAGAGAACCTGCTTTACGATTCCTTCCCCGCGCCTTGCCGAGAGCTCCAGGGTGCGCAAGATATCGAGGTCTCCCTCTTCGTGGAGCTTCTCCTTGAAGATCGGAATCGCCATGATGATCGGAGCAAGGACGTTGTTCAGGTCGTGGGCAAGGCCGCTTGCGAGCGTGCCGATGCTTTCCAAACGCTGGGCTCTCAGAATCTGTTGTTCGAGTTTCTTCTTCTCTGTGATGTCCGTCGCGATGACAAGAATGGAGTTGTGGTTTCCATCTTCGTCGCTCACAAGGCTCCAGCGGCTCTCGACGATCACCTCTTTGAGGTCTTTCGTGAATTGGCGCAGCTCACCAAACCATGATCCTTTCTTCCGTACTTGATTGAACACGTTTTCGAACGAATCTTGTTGCTTCTGGAGAAGATTGCCGCCGTTTTCCCCAATCGCCTCTTCCGCCTTCCAGCCGTAAACACGCTCGGCGCCTTTGTTCCAGTAGGCAATCGTATTGGACATGTCAAGGACGACGATTGCATCCTGGGCGATTTCGAGGAGGTTTGCCTGCTGACGGATTTGTTCTTCGGCTCGCTTCCGCTCTGCCGCCATCGCCACCTGTTCCGAAACATAGAGGAGGATGTTCTTCTCCTCATCTCCGAAACGCACACGCTCCGTATAGCTCTGGACTGCCAGGACGCCAACAACGCCCTTTACCGCTTTCAGGGGCACACCCAGCCAGTCGATGCAATCTGAACCGAGGGGGACGACCTCACCCCTGCTTACGAGATCGTTGAAGACGTCTGAGTTGGCCAGGAGGGGCTGGGCCGTTCGAAGAACATATTCGGTCAAGCCGCCGTCGGGCTTCTTCGGTTCCGGCCGTGAGTCCTTTTCGTCCACGAAATAGGGAAAGGTGATCAGGTCCCGCTCTTTATCGTACAGCGCGATGTAAAAGTTCTTCGCAGGCATGAGTTCTGCGATGATCTGATGGATGCGCGTGAAGAGGGCGTCGAGGCTCGTTGAGGAGCTCGCCGCTTCGGAGATGTTGTAGACTGCCCGCTGGACCTTCTCGACGAGCTTCTTTCCCGTGGCATCCTGCGCGTAGATCGACAAGCCGTCCTCAGCCGGATAGGCGCGCACGTGCAGCCAGGACTCGAGGGAAGGATAGAATTCTTCAAACTCGACGGGGACCCGCTCCTCCATCGCCCGGTGGAGGGCTTTGGCCCCCTCGGAGTGATCGGTCATCGGGAACTCATCCCACCAATTTCTTCCCCAGAGATCTTCGCGATGCTTGTGCACTTTGGAGAGAAACGTATCCGAACGTGGATTCAAATACATAAAGCGCCAATCCCGATCGACGGCAAAGAACGCATCCGTGATACTTTCGAAGATTTGGAGAACCTGCTTGGCGGACTTTTGCAGCTCTTGTTCGAGCCGCTTCGATTCCCGCTCCGCCTGTTTTTTATTCAGGGCGTTCTGGAGCGCTGCAGGGAGCCTTCGTAAGCTCGACTTGAGAATGTAATCGTCGGCGCCTTCTTTCATGCACTCCGCCGCGACCTCCTCGGTCTGCGTTCCCGTAACGAGAATGAACGGGATATCGAGGCCACGCTCTCTTACCAATCTGAGGGCGTCGAGACCCGAGAATTGCGGTAGCGTGTAGTCCGCCAGAACGGCATCCGGATCGAACCCATCGAGTTCTTTCAGGAATTTGTGCTTGGTGGCAACGCGCTTCGAGACGAACTCGATTCTTGCTTTCTTCAGTTCGTGCTCTGTAAGTTCGGCATCGATCGGGATATCTTCGAGGATCAAAAGTTTCAAGGGTTTGTCCATGGTTCTCGCTTCAGAGAAGAATCCTCTTTTCTTGATTAAGAATGAGTTCATTGTGGGCCGCTCGTCCGGCTTTGGAGCCTTTGTGAAGTCCTGCAATCTGAATCAATGCGTCAGGAATCTGCGCGAGCGGGAGAATCTCATCGGCGACTCCCTCCTCAACCGCGACCTTCGGCATTCCATAGACCACGCACGATTGTTCGTCCTGCGCCAAAACATACCCCCCTTTTTCCTTGATCTTCTTCAGACCCTGGAGACCATCTTTCCCCATCCCGGTCATAATGACCCCAAGCAACGGCTCGGCGAACACTTCCGCAGCAGATACCATCATCACATCTGCGGAGGGGCGAAAGATCGTCGTCTGAGGTTCTACGGAGACGACAACC
>DMMN01000275.1 GCA_003453835.1 Bacteroidota bacterium
GCAAGGCGGGCGAGCGTGGTCAAGAAGCAGTTACGATTTCTTGAAAACTGCAATGAGGAGAATATCAAAGATCATCCCTGAGGCATGACAGGTGTGATGAGATCGATTCCTGCAGCACTTGCTACTCGCTCGTCTCTGATTTCCTCAGAAGCTCCTTGAGATCCCTGACGCCCACGACGGTGATCGCAACGGCGGTTCCGAAGAAGAGGAGCACAGCCACGGCAAATATGATGATCCAAACCAGAGAGGCGGTCGTCATAGGCTATTCCTTCGGAGACAATATGATCGGAGGATGGGATCGTTGTGTTGTCATCGACCCGACCCACATGCCAAGAGCTGCCAGAAAGAAACTCAAAAATCCCGAGACATTGATGTCGATGAGGAACAACATCCCCTGCGGCAGCGAGTCTTTGAGCTGACTCAAGACGAGGAACGCGAGCGGAGCGATCGCTCCCAGCCCGAGCGCCGCGTACGCACCGACGAGGTTTGCCTTCCTCCAATAAAGGCCGAACGCAACGCACCCGAACGCGCCGGCTGAATACATCGCTCCCGTAATGGTGATGTATTGAAATGCCGTCGCCGGAAGCTCATACCACAGTCCGAACACGAGAATGAAGATGCCGATGGCCGTCGAAATAATGCGGCTCATCAGGATCGTTCTCTTCTCGCTCATCACCCTCTTGCTCAGCGGCGCGATAATGTCTCTTGAAGCCACCGAGCTCCACGCCAGCATGTAAGCGCTGTACGTTGACATCGACGCCGCCAGCATGCCGGCGATCATGAGTCCAAGGAATCCGGATGGAACCACGGCACCGAGCAGTCTCGGCATGGCGGTTGTTGAATCGACATGCGGCCCGAACATCGCGAGGGCCGCAATGCCCCAAAACATCGGTATCATATACCTTCCCGCCAGCGTGATGCCCGCAACGAGAAAGAGTTTTCGGCCGGCCTCTGCATTTTCCGATGCGAATGATTTTGAAGCAATAGGTTGATAGAGCGCCGAAGCTCCGATGCTGCCGATCAGCATCCAAACGATGAAGGTCCATCCAAACCGGGGATTCGTGGTTGGATCGACGCCATCTCGCCCAAGCTGTTGCGTAACGGCTGTCGCCATCTCGTTGAGGCTGACGTGCGTTAGGACGAACATCGTGGCGACGAGCATCCCGAAGCTCAAAACGACAAATTGCATGAAGTCCGTGATGATGACGGAGAACATCCCTCCAAGAACCGTGTAGCTGATGACGATGACGAGCATGAGAATCATGACGATCGTTAGGACATCGGGATCAAAGCCCATCGTCTCGGTGAGGAAGATGCCGTCCATTCTCAGGAAGATCCCCATGTTCAGCACGCCGGCGAAGAACAGGATGATGCCACCGAGAATCCGCACCCCCTTCCCATAGCGGAGCTCATAGTATTCAGGGATCGTCATCACCCTCAGCCTCCGGAGAGCCGAGACGACGAAGCCGGTCTTGCCGATGACGATAAATCCGATCAGCCCGATAATGCCGAGGACGAAACAGGAGAATCCGGTGACGTACCCGATTTCTCCAAGATACATGAACGTCACGATCCCGATCTCCGTCGCGATAAGCGTTGCCGATCCGAGGGCGACTTTCACACGCCGGCCGGCGACGAAGTAGCCTTCCATATTCTCCACATACCGCTTCGCCCAGAGGCCGACGAAGACCGTGACGCCGAGATAAGCGGCGAGGATGATCCAATCAACAGTTTGAAAGTTCATTGTCCGTTTGTGTCGGGTTGTTTACTTCTATTCGGAGGTCTACTCGTGATCTGGTGGACTCTTATCCAATCTTCGTATATCCGTACAACAGTACGAGAAGGCCAAACCCAGAATGCCGCGCTCACGGTCCCTCTCCGCTTCGATCGCCTGGAGGGAAAGGAGAGTCCGATGGCCTGCAAAAAGAGCGTGCAAACCTTCCCCTCTCGTGTGTAGGCAAGTGGGAAGTGAGAGGGTCGTCAGACTCCGATAGNNCCGAGGAATGTCCTCCAGAGGCGCTCGCCAGCCATCCATGCCAGCAAGCGCTCAAGCTGGTGTCGGGCTGGGATGCGCCTTTGGCGCAAGGGGCGTATTCCTGAGACAGAGTAATCATCGTAACAGTCCATCAGTCTGTTCAGGAAAGCTCCCGTCGATCATCAAGATGACAACCATGCTTAATCGTAGACCAAATACTTTTCGCGCACCTTCCCAAATGCCTCAAGCTCTTGCTTCCACGAGTCGCAGATCGACTCAGGAGAGACATTCTGGTCGAGCTGATGGCGAACGCTCGGATTCCCCGTGAGGATGTCGAATCGTCTGTTGCGCAATATTGTTTCCTGAGGATGGGCACGTTTGAATGCTGCGAGAATTGCGATGCCGAGGCGGACCGGCTTGACGGCGTCGCGGTCGGTGATCGTAATTCGCACTCCACGGCAGGGCACACCGTCGAATTTCGGTTGGCGCGCAATCCCGGGTATGTCTCGTGGCCGGAACTCTTCCGGCGTGAAGCGGATGCCGGGAGCCTCGAATGCATCGAGGTGATGCAGAATTTTTTCCGGATCAGTCCACGGGGCTCCAATGAGTTGGAACGGCGACCCTGTGCCGCGCCCTTCAGAAATCGACGAGCCCTCCACGAAACAGAGCCCCGGATAAACAATCGCGGTCGAGAGCGATTGCATGTTTGGCGAGGGAGCAACCCAAGGGAGACCCGACTCATCGAACCACATCGATCGTTTCCAGCCGGCCACCGGAACGACTTCAAGTCTCACTCGTACACCATTGCTCAGCCATCCCTCATTGTTCCAGAGCGTCGCCAATTCTCCGATGGTGAGTCCATGCATCACCGGGATCGGCATCCATCCCACAAACGATCGGAGGGAGGGAACGCGAACCGCACCATCGTAGTGAAGTCCACGAATCGGATTAGGCCGATCGAGGATGACAAAGGAGACTCTCTGTTCGGCCGCCGCCTCCATCGCAAGAGCAATTGTCGAGATGAACGTGTAGAATCGGGCGCCGACGTCCTGGATATCGCAGACGAGCGTATCAATTCCCTCCAGCATCTCCCTCGTCGGCTTATGGATCTTCCCGTACAGAGAGTAGATCGGCATGCCGAGGCCGGGATGGTCTTCGTGATCGACGACGGTCCCGTCCGGCGTGTTGCCAAAGATCCCGTGTTCGGGTCCAAACAAAGCCTTCACGTGCGCGATTCCTGACTCGGTAATTGCCTCAATGACGTGCCTGCCGTCGCGCAGGCGGCCCGTTTGATTTGTAAGGATCCCGATTCGCTTCCCCCTGATCAATTCGGGAGCGTCTGTGAGAAGACGGTCGGCACCCGTCCGAACAATGTGCGCACGCTCGGATACGTCGGAATCAGTCATGTTACACTTTCAGAAAGAGCTTGCGCCGGTACATCCAGTAACAGAGGAGCCAGCCGAGCAGGATGATCATGGTTGAATACATGAGGGAGCCCATCGTGGGTCCCGCGAATGCGGCAAACGATTTGTAGAAGTAGCCGGTCAACGAAGTCGTCGTCCCTTCCCAGGAGACCTTCCACGAGAGCATCACCCAGCGAACGAAGAGGCCAGTCGCAACGTAGAGCGTGATTGCATTCATTCCATAGACGACGAAGAAGAATGCGATGCGATGCATCTGCCGGACTTCGATGACCCAATAGAATAGAAGAAAGACCAGACAAGACCATCCTGCCGTGAATACAGCGAACGATGATGACCAGAGGATTTTGTTGAGGGGAACTATCAGATCCCACACCAGGCCGGCGATGAGTCCTGATGCGCCCGCAATGCCGAGCACCCGCATCACCGATCGATGATCCTTCCGTTGCATCAGGAATCTTCCTGCGAGCACACCGAAGAGCACCGTCGAGATGCCGGGGATCAAGCTGACGATGGTTTCCTTGTCCTCCGGAGCCAGGATGAAGGCGTCAAGATACTGTGCGGCATTGACGTCGCGCTCGAATGACCCCTGAATGACATTGGGTCCCTGGACAAACGCGAGGATTGCCCACCAGATGAAGAGCATCAGGAACGCCATTGTCGCCTGCCAACGGACACTCAGCCGGAGCAGGAGGTAGACGACGAAGTAAAGAACTCCGATCCGCTGCAGAATGCCAAAATGCAACACGGGGAGGTTGATGCTCGCTGATTTCAGGAAGGCGCCGAGGAGATAGAGAAGGAGTGCCCGTCGGGCTGCAACGAGGAGTCGTTTCCAAAGAGTGATGCCCTGCTCGCTTTTCCGCGCCTGACTGAACGGCATCGCCATTCCGACCGCGAACAGAAAGAAGGGAAAGATCAAATCGGCAAACGTACAGCCATGCCATTCCGCGTGGAGCAAGAGCCGTGGCACAACGGCGGGATCCCACGTGCCCGGATTGTTCACCAGCAGCATCCCTGCGATCGCAAATCCTCTGAATGCATCAAGGGAAGTGAGGCGCTGGGGAGACATGGATTGATCAAATGTCATCGATCACGCTATCGAATGAAATCTTCATTCCGCTTGTGCGGTTCCACTGTGGTCAGGTCAGGCCCGTCCGGCCTGGGGCGGCACGAGGTCCCGGCTGAAGCCGGACGACCCCGCCTGCCTCACCTTGATCAGAATAGGCGGGGCAGGCCGACCTACATCTAGTCTCGCGATCCTCCCTCGACCCTCTCGCAACCACACTGCAGGGGGAGTATTCTGCACAATTAACATGCGCCCTTGAGCGTCGGTTGCGTGAGGGTAAGAGAAGATCGAGGAGTGCCTCCGACTCGTTGCCGGCTTGTCTGAAGTCCGTTGCAAGAACGTAACAGCTCAGCGAACTTGGCCATCGAGAAGGGAATACCTTCCGTTGCAAAGCCCCCTTTGTCATTGGCGCCAACGCAGCGTGAATGAGAGCGTT
>DMMN01000019.1 GCA_003453835.1 Bacteroidota bacterium
GCGAGCTTTTCCTGTCCGACGTAGTGCGCCAATCCACCGCCGTTCACGCCGATGCATCCGCAGAACATGAGGGCGTGGATGCCGGCCCGATACATCAGGTTCGCGTGATACCAGTGGTTGATTCCTGCGCCGATGATGATTGTGCACTTCCCGTTTGTATGTTCGGCTGTGCTTCCCCATTCACGCGCGAACTTAATCAGATCCGTTCGACCGATGCCGGTGTACTTCTCCGCCCACGCGGGGGTATACGGCTTCGTTTCATCGTCATAATCCTTCGGATAGTCGCCCTCAAGCCCACGCGGAACGCCATACTGGGCCATCAGCAAGTCATAGACCGTTGCGACTGCCACCTTGCTGCCGTCGGACGTCGTAATGAACTTGACCGGAACGTGGCGTGTCAGTCGGTTTGCATCGGCAAAATTGTCGAACGCGACCGGGACGGTCTTTGCCGAATCGTTGAGGAACGTGATCTGAGGATTGATGTCGCTGCCGTCGACGCCGTCTTTGAGGAGGAGGTTCCACTTCCCCTTTTCTTTTCCCCATCGATGACCAACGCTTCCCATGGGCATCTTCGGCTCCTTCTTCTCTTCATCCCACATCAGGAACTTCCATTCGCCGTTCTCGATCTCACCGTACTTCTTGATTCGATTGGCCCGCAAGAGCTGACCGGCCTCGAAGAATCCGGCTTGCTCTTTCAGCTCGACAAGAAATGGGGCGTCGGTGTACTTCTTTGTATAGTCGATGAAATAGGGAGTCTGTTTCTCGTGGTGGAATTCTTTGAGCAGGACGTGGTTGACAGCCATCCACCATGCGCCATCCTGCCCCGCGTTGATCGACACCCAGTGGTCGGCATACTTTGCCACCTGGTTGAAGTCCGGAGCGAAGACGTACATTTTCGTTCCGTTGTGGCGCGCCTCTGCGGCGAAGTGGACGTCGGGCGTGCGAGTCATGTTGAGGTTCGATCCCATCACCGCAAGAAGTTTTGCGTTGAACCAATCTGCGGACTCCTGCACATCCGTCTGCTCCCCCCATGTTTCCGGCGACGCCGACGGCAGGTCGCAATACCAATCATAGAACGAGAGCGAGATACCGCCGAGGAGCTGCATCAGACGCGCACCGGACGCATAGCTGACCATCGACATTGCCGGAATCGGCGAGAAGCCTGCGATGCGATCCGGGCCGTGCGTCTTGATCGTGTGCACGTTCGCCGCTGCCATGATCTCGAGCACCTGATCCCACGAGGCCCGGCGGAACCCTCCCTTGCCGCGCGCCCGCTGCCAGCGTGCCCGGGAAACGGGATTCGTCACAAGCGATTTCCAGGCTTCGACCGGATCTTCATGCTCCACGCGCGCCTTTCTCCAGAGATCGAGCAAGGCACCCCGGATGTACGGATACTTCACCCTCAGCGGACTGTAAAGGTACCAAGAGAAGGAGATGCCGCGCTGGCATCCGCGGGGCTCATACGGCGGCAGGCCGTGTTCCAGCGAGGGGTAGTCGAGTCCCTGCATTTCCCAAGTGACGATTCCGTCTTTCACATGGATCATCCAGGTGCAGCTTCCGGTGCAGTTGACTCCGTGCGTGCTTCGAACAATCTTGTCATGCTGCCAGCGATTGCGATAAAACTCTTCCCATCCTCGAAGCTGCGGGTTTTCTTCGTCTTTGATCCAACGGATCTTGTTATTCTCGCTCATGGAACGTTCTCCAATTTTCTTTCCTGAACCAGGAACCTCCGAACTGAACGAAATCGCTTGTTCCAGACGATGTCAAAGAAACCGAGCACGACGAGCGTGCCGGCCAACCCGATGAGGATGAAATTCAATCGGGCGGTGGAGGCGTCTTCCGGATTGCGATTCAGGGTGCTCTGAAAGTACGCGACGAGGGCAAGAATTTCGTCAGACTCGAAGGGTTGTTTCTTGAAAACGGATTGCATGGTGGGAGTCGCGGGGGCGGAGAGCCAGGTCGAGAGCGTCTTGCGCCCCTGGTACCGCTCGAAGACCGTCGTCAAGTCCGGTGCAAGCATTCCTCCTCCGAACCCGCCGACGCCGTTGACGGTATGACAGGAAATGCACGAGGGTCCGCCGTTCTTGAGGGAAAGGTCGCCGAGAAAAATTCCGAGACCCACCTGAACATCCTGAGGCGTAAACGGCCGGTCGCTCAACTGAACACCTGCGAATTGAGACCTCTCTTTCTTCGACTCTACCTCGATGAGATCAAGAAGAGCCTCTGCACGAGTTTTGACCATCCCCGACAATGCCGGCATGGTGACATTGCGCGATTCCTGCAGAAGCTTAAGCGCGTAGGGATCGCCGGCATCGATCGTCCCTTTCGGATCCAGGATGAAGCGGACGAGCCACGCTCGGTCTTTTCGTTGGGCGACATCCTTCAGGTCCGGACCCGTGAGCCGGCCGCCACCGATGGTGTGGCAGCTCATGCAGTTCTGCCGAAAATAGTCCGCCGTTTCTTGGGATTGAAGACTGAAGGAGATGGTGGTCAACAATGCGGCGAGAAGAAGGGTCCCTCTTGTTGGCGGCAATGAAGTGATGATCATTGTCATGAGGTTGTCGGCCCTTTCCTTGGGGAGTGAATCAGATAATCAGACCCTATTGTCTTAAATATACTACTCGGTCGATTTCGTGTCAAGATTTTTTTCGAGGATGAAGATTAAAAGTGGATCAGACGTCCCTCCCATTGCCACAATTCGGAATGAAGTAGATGAGCCCGGTAGTGGCGAACTATCTCTCGGCAAGCATGCGTTTCCCCTCTACTGTCATACGCTCGGGAGTCCAGGCTGGATCCCAGACAAGATCGACGTAGACGATCTTCGTCAGGTCTGCCATTTGCACGACGTGACGCACCGCTTCGATCATGCTTTCGTGCAGCGGGCAGCCCTGTGTCGTCAGGGTCATCGAGACTACAATACTCTGCTCGTCGATCGATACATCGTAGATCAAACCCAGGTCGACGAGATTGATGCCGAGCTCGGGATCCGCCACGAGCTTCAGTCCGTCAAGAATCTGTTCTTTTGTTGCCATATCGAAACCTTCGTCGGAGTACCGTGACAATGTTGAACGCAAAGAGAAGAGACGCCGTGAAAAGAAAAGCAAATCCGGCAAGCAGAAGGAGATTCCACGATCCGAGCACTCCGGCAAAAACGCACAGAAGTCCGAAGTTCAGAACCAGAAACTGAGCGTTCCCGATCTTTTCGCTGAACATGTCTTTCAGCATCGGGACGGGCTCCTTCCCTACCTTGTCGCTAAACGTATGAAACCAGACGAGAAACGGAACAATCTTGTACATCTGCCCGACGATCAGCGTCGAGAAGAATCCAATGAGGATAACAAAACCGTAGAGCAGGACAACCGCATCGGCGGAGTCCTTGCTTCCAACGTTCACGAACGCGATGAACGCTCCGAGCCCGGTGGAGACGAACAGATAGCCAAACGCGACGGCCGAGTGCCTCATCCCGAGATCAAGAACGCGCCGTAAACGGTGTTTGAAGATGAGGAGGAGTTGAACGACAAAACAGAGGATCCCGCCAACAAGAATGGCGATGTACCAGTGCAGCAGCCACGGGGGCCCCGTCAACAACCACTCTACCGTTGTTCCCATAAGCCCCACGTTCACTGCAACGAACGCGATCCTAGCCGGCACGGTAGAGAACCCGTGTGAAAGACCGAACATCGGGATCAGCTTCAGTCCCACACCCATAATGACCATCACCACCCATCCAACGAAGCCGAGGTGTGCGTGGATCTTCAGATAGTCGAGGTGAATCTGACTGATGAATGGAAATCCCAAGTTGATCGAGAGCAGCAGGCCAGCCACGGAAGTGACTGCGAGATAGAACAAGGCGGCGAGCAGGAAGTGTCCCGTCAGGTTCCACTTCGATACCGTTCCCATCGTCAGGAGCATGTTCGTAACAAAGAGAAACATCGACAAGGTCACAACGGATGCTGACACGGCCAGGTGAAGCCCGACGTTGAAGGTCCAGAAGCCATACACTAGTCCAACGACTCCGGCAAGGAACAGCCAAAACTGAACCTCGCCCAACCGTGCGCTGAACAGCTTGACTTCGAGCACGACAGGAACGNNAGGAACGAGCTGGAACATCGCACCGAAGATAATCATCGTCACCCAGCCAAGCGTTGCCACGTGCGTGAGGGCAAGGAGCTTCGGCTGAAAGTGATGCCCCTGGATGTCCGCGTAGTTCAGAACAAGCAGCCCGCACAGCACAACAAACGACGCGACAGAGGCGGCAAAGTACTTGCTCACCATCGAAAAGGGTGGCGCTAGGCTGGAGGCTATGGTGGTGGTCGTCGACACGTCACTTCTTCACGAGATGGATCAACATCTGAAACTGCTCGCTGAAAGGATTCCTCGGATTGAAGCTCATCGAACCGTCGGCGAAATAGACTTCGCCCACGCGCAACTCGACTTCCCCACCCTCCGGGCTCGGCAGCAGCGCCTTTCCGCGCAACGGCTGGAGCGTTATCTCAAATCCGGGATGAGCATGCAGCGGAACAGCCTGCCCGGGCGAGAGGCAGAGCAGCAACACTTTCGTCCGCTCGCCATTGAACAGTACCACGTGAACGTGTTTCTCGAGCGAAAAGCGCTCGACGTCCTTCAGGACCTTCGTATCCATTTCGATTTCTCTTTCTCCCTCAGTGAGACATGACCTTCGGCGGTTTGCCCGCGCGGATTGCTTCACGTACCCATTCTGCGAATGAGCACCTTGTAGTAATTCTCGTTGATTTTGTTCGTGACGGCACTGTACCCTCGCTCCTTCAGTTTCTCGTACAACATCATTGGCTCACGATGGTGATGAACAAGGAGCAACGTGCGCTCACCCACCTCGGAGAGCTTTTCCAGAATCCTCATCATCGGCTCGGGTGGCGCCAGCCCACGTACATCCAGCTCGATCACGTCTTCTTGAATCCCGCTGATGGTCTCGACTCCGGCAGAAGAAACCGGCAGACCTTCCGACGTCGGCTCGAACACGGCCCCCGCCACTCGCTTCACGAAATAGACATGCCAAACTCCGTTCACGTTCCGGGTTTCATGATCGAAGCCTCGCTCGCCCAGAACCGAATAGAGCGGGATCGGCTCGAACGAATTGATCAAATGCAGCACATACCCATCTCCCAGGTCGCGGACCGTTTTCAAAATGACTTTCAACGGATCGGAACCCGCGCCAATCATGGGGCGGACGTCGAGGATGGACGCCTTCCCGGCAGAAACGGATTCAAGGATCACGCGACTGAATTGCCCTGCTTCCTTCCCCGGTTCGGCGTGCGCGAGCTCCATTTCAGTTGCCGGTTTCTCGTACGTTTTGCCGATCGAATCGTTGAGCCGCGTAAGAAGTGCATTCAGCTCAACGCCTCCTACGCTCGCAGCCTGCTCAACTGTTACGCGGTGCGCCAGCGTTCGACGCAAGAACTTGTTCTGAAGCTTTTTGAAATGCGGGCTGGCGTCGACAAGAACTTCCAGCGTCTGCGGATACTCATCGAGCATTGTACTGATTTTCATGTTCCTCGTGATCATTCGTTCACCTGCATTGAATCCTTGGTTTCGAGATAGCTTATGATATTTGAGATCGATTCAGCCGAGAGATGGTACTGAGGCATCCGTGTTCCCGGCTTGACCGACCAGGGGGATTGAATCCAGCCAAAGAGCTCATCGCGCGTTTTCCGCCTCCCGACACCGTTCAAGACGGGTCCTATGCTTCCTCCAAATCCATCGACACTATGGCAGGAGAAGCAGCCGTTGCGCTCCATCACCGTTCGGCCTTCGTGAGCGTCCCTCGTGGAAGGAGGGGATGAACTCCACGGTGTTTCTCCCGTGACGCCCGCTTTTCCAGCGAGAACATTCACCGCTACTAAGGTGCCAAGGAGGGCAAAGAAGCCGAGTCCGAATCTCAAGAATCTGAAGGTGCTTTCTTTCGTCATCTCAGACTTTCGCGATATTGACTCGCCAAACCTCCGGACCCTCCTCCTCGTAGCGCCAGCCAAACTGACCGGGCCTTTCAGCCTGAAATTGATAGAGCAAGGGTCGTGGCTCGTGATCGTTGATGAGCTCAAACGCTTCACCCTTCTCCAGCTCATCGAATGTCTTGAAGATCAGCGGGTGTTTCTGAGGCGGCGGGATGCGCCGGATATCGAGTTGTCTGCAATCTGTCATGATCCATTTTCTCCTTTTCTTTTTTCCGTTTTCACGTGATCGGCTTCTCCAATTCATTGGCTGATTGCCGGTCTGGT
>DMMN01000117.1 GCA_003453835.1 Bacteroidota bacterium
CGTCCCTGAATCCATCTTCTGCCACGTTGAACCGTTGAACCGAGCAATTGAGCCGTTCGTCCCAACAATGATAACGTTCGACGAACTTGTTCCCCAAATCTTGTAGATGTAAGCACTGAATACCGTCGATGGAACATCATACTTTTGCCATTGAGAGCCGTTCCAATGCATCGGCTGAGTATTTCCTCCGACCCAAACGTCGCTTTCACCGAACGCGTACATTGCTCGGAACGTTATTAGGGATTGGCCATAGTAGACTCTTTCAATCGACCACTTCTGTCCGTTCCAACGTGCAAGGTTATATTTCACAGGATCTTGATTGCCTGTCGAGTCCCTCAGATAGATCTCTCCCACCGCCCAGATGTTGTCCCTCGAGAACGCCCACACATCATAGATCTCGCCTCTCACCCCTAATGTGTCTATTTGCCATTGCACGGCGTGGCTCGTTGTATCGAGCGTCTGCACCTGCACCACATCACTCTCCAGCGTTCTTGCTCTCCCCTCCAACTGGATCGCTTTGTAGGCATAAACAGTTCGTGGCAACGCGGTCGTGTCGATAACCAACGTATCCGCTTTCCCTGTTCTGCCCGTCGCAATCTGTTTGCCTCTCCCCTCGGGACCATCCCGCTCCAACACAAACTCTCTCGGCTCGTTGATGTTGATGAACTTCACCCGAAGCCACACTTCTTTGGAGATCACGTTCTCCGCCGTAAGTTTGATCCTCGGCAGATCGTTCGGATCGGTGGACTTGCTGCAACTCAGCAGAAGAAGCAGCATCGAGACCACAAGATGTATCGCCATAGGTTTCATTCGCTTCGCTTCATTGCACGGTGTGTCATCGCGCTCTTCTGTTCGTTGGAATCGACGCCCTCGGAACGAAAACAAAAAACCCCCACCCTCGCCGCTGCTTCACAGCATCATTGCAGTAGTGAAAGATTGGGGACGCTCGGTCTATGGAGGAGTCGTCACAAGGGCCTCCGGTGCTTGCGACAAAATTACTTTTCCTGGAGTTCAAAGTCAAGAAATTCCTGGCGCGATGCGGCTCGACTCCGTCAAAGTTCTGAGATTTCATCCAAGTCCTTTTCGAATGCAACGTGGCTTGCCCGAAAGGTCATCAATCAAGAATCAGGCACTCACCTCTGATACTTTCACCGCCCTTCTGCCGATGTTTGACTTTCACCCCCGTCACACCTATCTTTGCTCCACTTACAACCTGTGCCAACGGACTTAGTCGCCCCTCCGGACACTTCTGACGAGGTGATGCTTATGACATGCCCCAAGTGCGGCAACGAACAACCTGATGTGTTCTCACAATGCCAGAAGTGCCGGTACATTTTCCCCAGACCGCCGGCAAACGTTCGCAAGCCGATCGGTCGCGCAGGTTCCATCGGTTCACTTCCAGATGGAGACACCCCATCAGTGCTCACGCTCCTCGGGGCCGTGGCTGCTGCCGCAGTGCTCGGATTGGCGCTCTGGTGGCTCTACTCGCCGGAAGGGTTGCCTCTCCCCGACGGCGCGTACGTCAACGACAGGCAAGCGTTCGCCATCTCCGTACCCGCGGATTGGATGGTGCTCACCTCCGACAATTACGAGGAGATGTTTGAGAAGCTGGGCGATCGATTTCCGAAAACACTCCAGGAGGGATTGTCGGAGCGAAAGATCGAGGTGGGATTCATGAAGCTCTTGGAGAACGCTGATTTCTCGCCGTCGGTGAATATCGTCATCGTGCAGAACGAAGTCCCCGCGCTGAATGAGGAACAGAAAGAGGAAGCGGCCCGCGCGTTGAGCGCCGAGTTCGGCAGGATTCTCGACAAGTACAAGCTGGAGCGATCCGAGCTCATCACCGTCGATGATCTCACATCCCTGCGATTCACAAGCAGGGGTGCCATGAAGTTCAAAGTCGCCGACTCCGAGCCGGTTTATCGAGAGACGATGCCGGGGTGGCGGACCGCTACGCGTCATACGCCTGCAGAGTGGAAGTCGTTCGATCTCCAGTTCCTGCAGGTTCTAGTACCGGGGAAGAAACGCGCGTACATCATTACGTGCACGGCGATGGTGAGTCAGTACAAGGATTTCAGGAGGTCTTTTGAGAATGCCATCGAGTCGTTCCGCGTGATCGAGCGACCCCCACGCTTCGGTCCGATCATTACGGGAGGATTGCAGGGAGGAATTATCGGGGCGCTGGGATATCTGTTGTACTATATTGTGATGGCGCTGGTAGGATTGGTGAAACGATAGTCTTCTTCGGGCACTCAATGTTTGGGATTTCATCCACGGTTTGCAACGAAATCAGCAAGCAGTTGTGCTTCACATGAATCTCGCTTATTGCCGTTGACGTCGTGACGGATTCACCGGTCGTCCATCATTCCAGCACTAAGCTTCGGTCGAAGGAACTCTCGTATTCTCTTCATGGCGCCCACGGCTTTCGTCGCCTCTTCCCTTGCTGCATCTTCTCCCGGATACCGAAAGGTAACGCTATAGCTGTCCAGTCTCCGAAAGAGCTCCCGGACGAACTCGAAAGACTTGTCAACTTCAAGACATAACGGAAGGAGCATGTGTTCAATCTGGTGTGACGGTGGAAATTTCTTTCCTGCGAGTGTCAGAAATGCTTTGATGTACTTCTCGGCACACTGCTGCGCGCAGAAGCAGACAAGGTTGTAGGTTGGCCCATTCCTAAACTTCATGAGACGAAGGGCAGCGCGGTAGTCCTCTTCGGCCTTTTGCACCCACTGGGAGGCGTACGTTGATGGTTGACGCTTCCTAGCCATAGAGAACTCGACCCTTTTGCAGGACCTCGAGAAGGAACCAATCTCGTCGTTCCATGGCGGTTGACACTTGCCCCGGTCGACGGATAACTACGTCCAACGGAATTCTGCAGTCTTCTAAGAGCGTGTACATTTGGTACCGAATTTCCGAGAACCGCTTCCTTGTCTCCATGACTACAAGAAGATCAACGTCACTATGTGCCGCGGGATGGCCATAAGCGTACGATCCAAAAAGGACGATCTTCTCAACCTTAAACCGCTCGGAGATTCGCTCGGCGGCAGAACGAATGAGCGTCAGTGATATTTTCTTCTTCCTGTTCATCAGGTCGCTTCCGTCACACAGAAATCTTTCCAAGAGCGTTGTTCTGGTCGGTTCATCTTAACAAAAGTGAACTTCAGATTCAAGCAACGCACTTATCTTCACTGTCGTTGAGATAGGACTCCAGGCTCATGCTAACCCCTCGGATGAAATGTCCGATGTACTTCCTTCAGATATTCGCGGTCGATGTGCGTGTAGATCTGCGTGGTCGAGATATCGGCGTGGCCGAGCATCTCCTG
>DMMN01000257.1 GCA_003453835.1 Bacteroidota bacterium
GGGCAGTTTCTTTGTAGAGAGTATCGATGGCTGCATTCGCGATCGAGTGCGCGGAAGGAACCAACTTCACACGGAAGATCGCGGCAACGGAGTCTCCCCCCGGCTCGACGCAAAGACCTGTAACGAGCAGATCGAGCCGCATATCCTGCGAGAGTGCGTGCGGTCGTGTAAGAGTTCGCGCGCCGAGCACCTGACCCGCGAGGTTCATCTGCACGATCCGGTTGTTCCTGGTATCTGCGACATACATCAACTGATCGTTCCCGATCAGGATTCCGTTCGGCTCGTTGAATCCTCCAAACGGCGGCACGATTTCCACATAGTTTGTGTCCCCCACGGTGAACGTGCTGCGTGACGCCGTCAACTGTTCGAGGGAGAATCTCTCCGAACAACCAACGGAGAAAAGGAGAAACGAAAAGAGGAAGAGGATTTTCATGCTATTGACTNNGAAGAGCACACACCCCTTGCGCCAACGGCGCATCCCAGCCCGACCCCAGCCTGACCGCTTGCTGACATGGATGGCTGGCGGGCGCCTCTGGAGGACACTCCTCGGCAGAGTCCGACAGATTGTTATGTGCTAAAGTTCAGTACGTAAGCCCAAGCGAGATCCGGTGAACCGCTCCCAGTTCGTTGAAATGGGTGTACGCATAGTCGAACGAAGCGACGGTGAAATCGAGCGAGGACACCACTCCGACGCCGAACGAGAGATCGTCGGCGGATTTCCTGTCGATCCCCAGAAAGGGTTCCCCGATGGTTCGTTTCACACCTGCACGGAGGAAGAGCCAGTTGGACCAGGCGTATTCTGCCCCGATCCGGATATTCTCTGCATTATCGTTCGGATGGTTAAGCTGAAACGACATCGTCACCTTGTTGGATGCATCCTGATACGGCTCGAAGGCGATGCCAATCCTGAATGATGTTGGTGGAGAGAACTTCTGGTATGAATCGACCCTCGACCCATCCAGCAGCGTGAGATCTCCGCGCGGGGCAATATCAGGCCCAAAGTTGGAGACCGCCACGCCGAACCGCAGAGAGCCGGGTCCCATCGTATAGTACGTTCCAAGATCGAAGAGCACTGCTTTCATCTTCAGGACATCGAGGTTTTCCTGTACGTATCGTATAGTTGTGCCAAAACTGAATTGACTCGTCATCTTCCGACCGTACGAAATCCCGAACGCAACATCGCTGTACGAGAAGTACATCCCGGTGCCGGACGGATTCGTCTCCGTCGTGATCTCCATGTCATCGCTCGCCAGAGAAATGACCGAGAGGCTCAGAATATCGTCGGGAGAGACATGATAAACAACGCCTGCGAAATCATGCTTCAATCCTGCCAACCACTCCGTGTGTGAGATCAAGACGGAGTTTGAGGCATTCAACGTCAAGCCCGCGGGATTCCAATACGACGCAGAGGCATCGTTTGCCAGAGCGACCATAGCATCTCCGAGTGCGGCACCCCTCGCCCCCACTCCGATTTTCAGGAACTGGAGATTGGAGATCCCCGTGCGCTGACCTCCCAGATTCGGCAGCAACTGTGCCTTCGCCGGAATCATCAATCCACTCATGAAGATCGCTATGGAGAGGTATCGTCTCATCATTAGAATCTCAGTGAGACTCCCGCCCGGATCGTAAGCGGCTCCATATAGCGAGCCGGATTGTAGGGATACGGATCGACGGGCGCCTGCAGGTCCGGATAGCGTGGATCGTTCCAACTGCCCGGCGTCGGTGTTGGTGAGCCGTCGGGTCTGGAATACTCGTACGCATCGCCGGTGATTGGATTCAGGATCTGCGCGTTCTTTCGGTTCAGGAGGTTCGAGATTTCAACGGTCAGCAGAAGCCGGGCGAACGATAGGCTGATCGTCTTCTCGATATTCACATCGAGCGACAGAATATCTTTCCCGCTCTTCGACAGCGGATGGGAGAGATCCGCGACATAAAAAGGCCGTCCCGTTGCCGCTTCGTTGCCGACAAAGTAGTATGGCGTATAGCGCTTTCCGGATTGGAAGAAGAGGCGCGAATAGACACTGATGTCGTCGAGAATTCCGTTGGCGAATCCGAACAACGCCTTCCCCCTGTTGATCCTGAAATTCAAGACCAGTGAACCCTGGTAAGGCCGATCCCACGCCAGGTAGTTTTCCTTGACGTTCTCTTCCAATCCTTGCTGGATATTGAATGCGGCCTCGGATGCCGCCGAGCTTTTTCCCGTGCTGATGGAATACGAAGCCGACACCGCGCCGCGGAACCAATCGGAGTACCGTTTCTTGTACTCGATCTCGAATCCGCGTGACCGGGCATAGTCGAGATTGATGTAGGTGGTGTAGGATCCCGATGAGAATCGCGTTTGTTGCGCACGAACGCTGCGTGCGGTGATGTAGTCGAAGATGTCTTTGTAGTAGGCAGTCACATTCAGTACATCGTTCTCCGTGAGCTGATTCCGGAGTCCCAGCTCATAGGCGACGGTCGTTTCCGGATTCAAGCTCGGATTGCCGATTGTCTGAAACGTCGATCGCGCATTGCTGCGCAGGAGCTTGGAGTACACGTATTGTGGCCGGGGGAACTTGGAGAAGTGCCCGTACGAGAAGAAGAGCGACTGATTGTCACTGACCGGATGTGCGATCGCAAGCCGCGGACTGATTCTCCCTTTCCATCGCAGGCTGAACAACGAATACGTGTCGCGCAAGTATTGCTCCCGTATCGTCGGGCTCACCAGCGATTCGTCATCGTTCCGCATTGCATCGTCCACGTACTTTCCGGGGAACCAGTAATCGAAACGGAGACCCACGTTCAGAATCATTCCGCTGAACGAGACGTTGTCCTGCGCATAAAAGGCGCCAAGCGCGGGCCTCACAGAATACAGGTCGTTGTTGTACCCCATGGGACGTACCCAGGGACTGACGATATCGACCATCTGCATGTCCTGCAGTCTCAGCTCGAATCCTCCCTTGAATTTGTTCGTTTCATCGAAGTGGCTGGTGACGTCCAGCTTCACCGTCTGCTCGCTCATCCAGTGATCGCGCCAGGTCGTCGGTGAACCGATATCGTAGAACCCGTCTCCGGGCATNNCCCAGATTATAGTAGACGATCGGAAACGTGACGATGTCCTTCGGTTCACGGTATCTGTCCCAGTACACGCCGTTCGCATCGCCACGCACGTGGGAAGTGAATCGGCTCAGTCGAACCTCGTAAAACGTCTTCGCATTGAGCGTGTGGGTCCAGATCAGCGAATGCTGCTGCCGAAGCTGCGTGAATGTGTTTGCACTGTCGGGGATCTGCTGAAAGAGGTACTGGTAGCCGGGCTGCGGCTCCTGATACTCAAGCGTCGTCTGAATCGTCTGCGTGTTCTGGTTAATCGTCACCGAGCCGTTGAACGAGTAGGAAACTTTCGTTGTCGGGGTAATCTTCCACGTCAGTTTCGAAAGCACAGACCAGTTGTTGCTTCGCCTCGGCGAGAAGTCTCTGCCACGAAAAATGGAGGAGTAGAGCCCGCGGGGAGCTTTCAGAGCGTAGCCGTCCGGCTCTCCCCGCTCGTTTATCCGCTCAACCCAGCGCGTATAACCGTCGGCAAGGTTGACGTTGAGGTTCACGAAGAAGCTAAGTCTTCCAGGAACCGCAACACCAACGTTTGGCAGGAGAAGAGTGCTGATGGGTTCCGGTCCCCCAAGTGAAACATCATAGAGATCGGTGTTGGCGTTCGAACGGTACGAATCGTTGAAGCCGAAATGGTCTCGCTTATGAACGAAGGAACCTGAATATGTCTCGCTTCCTTCTCGGGTCGTGAAGCTGACAACGCCGGAAGTGGCCTGTCCATACTCTGCGTTGTAGCCGCCGGTGATTACTTCGACGTCCTGCACCGCCCCCGGTGGAAGCTGCAAACCGAAACCCGTTCCGCTCAATGGATCCTGAACCGAAATGCCGTCAACGAGGAATGCCGCCTCGTAGGCACGTCCACCGCGAATGTGAACCTGGTCGTCCGATTTCACAACGCCGACTTGAAGGGCCACGATGTCTTCCACCTTCTGCACCGCCGCCGCCTGAAGATCTTCGCTCTGGAACGAGCGCTTGCTGGACGTCTCCTCAATATTGAAAAGAGGTTTTTCACCGATGATGACCACCTCCTGCCCCAAGCTGAGAGTGGTTTCCTCCAACGGGACATCGAGGATCGTCTCGACTCCCCGTTCGACCTTCACCGCGCCGAACTGCGTTTCCTTGTAACCAAGCAGTCGAACCTCAACCACAAATGTACCGGTCGCCACCTTCTGAATCAAAAACATCCCGTCGAGATCGGTCGCAGCCCCGTAGTACGTTCCTTTCACCGTCACGTTCGCGCTCGGCAGTCCTTCCCGCGTTCGTTTGTCGTACACTCTTCCTCGGATCGTGCCGGTACTCTGTGCGCCAAGTGTTCGAGCGAACACGAGTGCCAGCAGAAGAATGGCGACGCTCCGTATGTGGACCGGACGAGCCATCTATAGTCCAAATTCCCGAACGAAGACTCTTTGTAGAAATGCTGCAAGACCCTCGCCTCCGTTTGCTCGGCCATTCAGGTGGTGAAGCGGAAATCCGATGAAGACGAACTGCCTGTCATTTCGAATGACACCGATGTTTGGTGTACCGATGTACGGACTCAACGCAGTTGCACGAGTGTCCGGTTGCAGTCGATAGATATACCTCGCGTCCGGACGTTTGTAGACCGGACGGACGAACACCGAGAGAAGAGATCGCGGCTCGCCGGAGACCGTGAGGGAATCGACATTCAAGGTCGGGTAGATCTCTCCTGCAGTTGTCGAATCAGAAATTATCTTGTAGTTCTTGGGTACGCGCGTAGTTCCCGGCCATGGTGTTGCACTCGGACCCGGCAGGGTGACAGAGCTGATGCTATCCAGAGGAGCGAAGTCTCTCAACGCTCCTCCCGGATCGTTCGCCGAGGCAAACTCCGTGGAGTACAGCACCTTCCCGCCAGAAGTGG
>DMMN01000106.1 GCA_003453835.1 Bacteroidota bacterium
GGTGATCAGTTTTGTGACGACGAGGAGGCTCTCGATTTTCTCCGAGGCGCGGGCGAGCTTGAGGCTTCCGCCGGCATTGCGCACCGTCGTCAGGGCGCCGATCAGCATGCCAAGACCCGAGCTGTTCATGAACTTGACCTCACCGAGGTCGACGACGACGTTCTTCTTACCGCTCTCGATCAGTTTGTGAAGCTCTTCGTTGAGGGACGAGGCATCGGGTCCCCCCATCACATTGCCTTTGAGCTCGATGAGCGTAACGCCCTTGACGTCTTTAGTCTTAAGTTTCATGCGATGCTCCTCGTTGATTCACTCGAAATTGAGTTATCGCGAATGCCGGAGAAATTCAGTGACGAACCCGGTTGCTCCGGCTACGAAGGTTTCTTCCTTCGTAAGGTCCAATCGATCACGATGGCGCTGGCGATGTAGATCGAAGAGTACGTTCCGGTGAGGATGCCAACCGTCAGCGTGAAAGCGAAACCGCGAGTGACCTCGCCTCCGGTCAGCAGCAGCGTGACCAAGACGACGAAGATCGTTCCCGAGGTGATGATGGTTCTGCTCAGCGTATCGTTCAAGCTCTTGTTCATGATCTCAAACAGCGACATGCTGCGATAGATCTTCAAGTTCTCCCGGATGCGGTCAAAGACGACCACTGTGTCGTTCACCGAGACGCCGACCAACGTGAGGAAGGCCGCAACCACTTCCTGCGTAATCTCGAGGTTGAGTCCGGGAATGACGCCGTTGAGAATGGAGAGTACGCCGAGCGTCACGAGCACGTCATGAAACAATGCCACCACGGCTCCTACCCCGTAAATAAACTTGAACCGTATGCCGATATATGCCATGATGGCGATAAGAGATGCGATAACGGCATACAATGCATCGCGTCGAAGCTCCGCGCCGATCTTTGGTCCAATCTTGTCCTCTTTCAGGACATCGAACGAGACGTTGGGCAGGGACTCCTGGATTGCCTTCTTGATCTTGTCGCCGACAATAGTCCCCTCTCCATGCTCGGTCGTACGGATGAGAACATCTTCCGCTGCTCCGAAGGATTTGATCTCGCTCTGAGCAAGACCGACCTTACCGAGGGCGTCGCGGATGGCTCCGACTTCCACTCTCTGATGAAATGAGAGAACGAGTTCCGTGCCTCCACGGAAATCAATCCCGTACTCGATGCCCTTAAGGAAGAGTGAAACAAGTCCGATGAGTATGACAAGGGCCGACGCAGCGTACATCGTGTTGCGTTTTCCCATGAAGTCGATAGTCGTTTTCTTGAACAGCCGCATCGAATTCTAATCTCCTTATCTTCTCAAGAAGAAACCTTGACGGGTTCTCCGTCTGAGGCGGATCAGTGAAACCTGTCAGGCCTTAAGCCGGTCGCATCATCCGAAGCTTGGGGACATCCCCTTGTCGCTCATCATATTGAAGACGACGTGGGTGATGATAATGGCGCTGAACAAGCTCGCTACAATGCCGATCATCAACGTCAAGGCAAATCCCTGCACGGGACCAGTGCCAAACTGATAGAGGATAACGCCGGTCAGGAAGGTTGTGACGTTTGAATCGAGGATGGCAGTGAATGCCTTTGTGTACCCGGCATCGATTGCGGCGCGAAGAGTCTTACCTCCTGCGATCTCTTCCCGCACCCGCTCGTTGATGAGAACGTTCGCATCGACCGCCATGCCGATGGTGAGAATAATGCCGGCAATGCCCGGAAGCGTGAGTGTCGCCGAGAAGCCTGCAAGAACTCCAAGTATGAACAGCACGTTGAAGAGCAACGCTAGATCGGCCACGGAGCCGGCAGTCCGGTAATAGAAGATCATAAAGAGTACCGTAAAGGCGAGCGCGAGTGCGCTGGCTGAGAGGCCTGAACGAATGGAATCTTCGCCAAGCGATGGGCCGACCGTCCGCTGCTCGATGATGGAGACGGGGGCGGGCAAGGCACCGGCCCTCAAGACGATCTCCAGCAGGCGTGCTTCACTCGGCGTGTCCATCCCGGTGATCCGTGATCGCCCACCGATGATCTTGTTCTGCACCACCGGAGCCGAGAACACGGCATTATCCAGGGCGATGGCGATTCGTTTGTTGATGTTTGCCCCCGTAATGCGAGCCCATTCGCGCGAACCCTCACTGTTCATTTCCATATTCACAATGGGGCGATTATCCTCGGGGTCGACGTTGGCTCTGGCGTCGTCCACCACGCCGCCGGTGAGCTCCGGAGTCTTTTTTACGGCAAAGAGCGTGTAGAACTTCACTCCCTCACGAGAGGTGAACGGTTTTGCCTGCCAGATGAATTCAAAATCGGCCGGGAACAATTTCTGCACATCTTCTCGGGCCAGTAGCCGCTCCACTCGATCTCTGTTCTTTTCCTCGACATATCCTTCACCGGAATTGCGCTGGTCGGGCATGACATACGTAAAAAACGGGTGTTCCCGAGTGAATTTGGCCTCTTGGGATGTATCGCTGGTGGTCGGGACGTTGCTTCCCAACAACTCTTGCAAAGCGTCCTTCGGTTTAGGCTCTTCTTTCTTTGCCATTGGCTTGATCATTGCAGTCGTGTCGGCTTCGGCCTTTCCGCCAAGATAGTCATCAATCGACTTCATCACCTTGTACGAGATTTCGGGATCGCGCAGGAGCCGGAATTCGAGCTTGGCCGTGCCACGAAGAAGCTGTCGAACTTCGCTTTCGTCTTTGACGCCCGGCAACTCGACGATGATACGGCGGGTTCCTTGTTTCTGGATGTTCGGTTCGGAGACGTGGTACTGGTCAACCCGGTTCCGCACGATTTCGATCGCGCGGTCGACGGCTTTTTCGGTTTCATCCACCAAAAACCGTTGGATCAAGTCGTCGCTGTCACGAATGGATCCGTAGTAACGACTGAGACGGATTCCGCGATCCTGGAACTTCTTCACCAGAAGCGGAACGATGGACTCGTCATTGGAAGTGGCTTCCGCGCGAACCTCCGCCATGATCGTTCGGAAATTGTCGTCCTTGTTTTTCGCAACATCGTCAAGTAATTCCGCAACGTCCACTTCAAGAACGACCCGCATGCCGCCCTGCAGATCAAGGCCCAGCTTGATGCGTTTCAGTTTGGCTTCAAGGATCGCGTCCTGGTGTTCTTCGTAGTAGCTAAGACTGTCCTGACCGGAAAGGGCGACGAATTTTTGCCGGTATTGGTAATCTTCATACGTGGGATAGAGAAATACTAGCGAGAGAACTACGGCGGCGAGTATGAGTATGATTCTTGAAAGTTGGTTTCTCACAAATCAGTCTCCAGGAAAAATCGACGATCGTCCCCTCGAGCCGCGGGGGAGCAATGAGCTAGAGGCAAGTCGTTCGAGCCTCAACTTCGACAAAAAGCGACACAAAATATAAACCAATGTGGTTCTAAAGTCAATAAAAAAATCGTTGCATTTCAGCCGTTTCGCGGGTATATTGACAACCCAATTTCAACAACTCATCACTGTGCCAGG
>DMMN01000209.1 GCA_003453835.1 Bacteroidota bacterium
TTGATGAAATCAGAACAAAGATGCCAGGCAGTGGGAAGCGGCCTGTATTCTCAGTCGCGATCGAGTTGGGTCCTGATGTCTCAAGAGGCATCAAAATGGTAAAGTATTCCTTCAAGCTGGCCCCGAGAAAAACAATTGCCGTGGATGAGGAGGAACTCGATGCAGTCCTCTTTACAAGATCTCGTGGCAGACCCACACCACCTGCCAAAGTCGTGTTCAATGAAGACAAACTGATTCGTCTGGGCTTTAGAAGGAAGAGGAAGAACCTTGAGTATTGGGAGTCGAACTTTGTGGAGACGCCGGAGTCGTTCGGCGACGAACAAGAACTCATATTGAGCGCATATGGGAAGTTGGGAGACTTCCGCACTATCTCAGAATATATCGGTTCAATGAAGGTCTACAATATTGATTCCATGTTGGCCAAGTCCGCATCGAACGGGAACGATAGTGAGCTAGAGAGATTTGGCACAAATCTCATTGCCTTTGTCAAAAGGGTAATAGAGAATAGGAAAATGAGTGAACGCCTTTTGCGCGATCTCCGCTATGCCGTTCCGTATATCAAGGGAATCGCCCCGGAACGCGTTCTTAGTCACACCACATTGAAATTTTCTGAGAGAGACTCGAAACTTAATCTCAGGGCCAAGCAAATGTCTGACGGGACTATCCGATTGCTTGGTCTTTTGTCGGTGCTTCGGCAGCCCGTCCCTCCGCCGGTTGTCGTTGTCGAAGAACCGGAAAATGCGCTTCATTCACATGCCGTAAGAATGTTTGTTAGAGTTGTCAAAGAAGTTAGTACCAGCAGGAAATTCCCCATTCAGGTCTTCCTGACTACTCATTCCCCTTCGGTGCTTGATGACGTCCTTAAGATTGAGACGACCCGAGAAGTTGCGACTCAGGGATTCGTTGCTAAGCGAAAGGACGGTGCAGCGACAATCGAAGCCGCCCCCGAAAAGGTCCTTCAGGGGATTGCTGAAAACTTGGGACGTCCGAGTGACTTCTTGCGGGAAGGAAGCTTCGAAGATGGTCCTCAGCAACTCGAATTCTTGGACAAGCTTGGCATGCCCTTATGACACGTATGCTCGTTGAAGGCGATGGTGACGAGAGATCCGTGCCAATCCTTCTTCAGAAGACAGTGGGTCGTAGGGTCGAGTTGTCGTGTATCGACATGGGGGGCAAATCCAATATTGTAAGGCTAAGAAATGGATTCGAGCACACCGTTCTCAGACAACAAGCACTTGGTTTTGTAGAGTTTCAAGTCCTCCTCGACGGAGATGTTTTCTTTGCTCCGTATGCGAATCTCCATGAAGAGGTCAAAGGTATGAGTGAGAGGGCGAAGCAATTGGAGCAGAGTCATCATCTTAACGTAAGAATAGTGTGGGCCGTAAGAAACTATGAGTCATGGCTCATCGGCGGAATTATGAAGGGAGCTCGGTATTGCGGTTTGGCAAGGATCAACAAGCCTGTGCCTGGCGATACTCAATCTTCCCCGGATGATCCGAAAGAATGGCTAAGAGAAAGACTTCTCGACGGCAGGTACAATCCTGATGTCCAATTATGCTTGTCACTCAATATTAACTGGACCCAAGCGAGTAAGCGCAACAACTCTCTTAGAATCTTTGTTGACGGTTTCTATTAAGGGAGACGGAAATGGCCAACTACGAAACGCTGCTAGTCGAGACAAAGAATAGGATTGCCCTCATCACCATCAACCGCCCGGACAAACTGAACGCGCTGAACGCTCTGGCGAAGTCGGAGCTGAAAGAGGCGTTTGAGAGCATCAAGAACGATCCGAATGTCGATGTCGTCATCCTGACCGGGTCGGGACAAAAGGCATTCGTTGCCGGAACCGACATCAAGGAGTTGACGGAACTTGACGCCGTGAGCGGGAAGAATTTTTCGGAGGGTGGCCAGTCCGTCTTCAATCTGATCGAGAATCTGGGGAAACCTGTCATTGCCGCGGTCAACGGCTTCGCGTTGGGAGGCGGATCCGAACTCGCCCTCGCTTGCCATCTTCGAATTGCATCCGAGAACGCGAAGTTTGGTCAGCCCGAAGTCAACCTCGGCATCATCCCCGGCTACGGAGGAACGCAACGACTCGCCCGCCTGGTCGGGAAGGGAAGAGCACTCGAGCTGATCCTGACCGGCGACCAAATTGATGCAGCGGAGGCGTACAGGATTGGTCTCGTAAACAAAGTCGTTCCCCTGTCCGATCTGCTCCGGATGGCTGAAGAAGTCGCGCGGAAAATCATCTCCAAAGGACAAATCGCCGTTCGAATGGCACTCAAGGCAACGAACATGACGCAGGAGACAAACCTCACAGACGGACAGGCCCTCGAAGCCAGCCTGTTCGGAGTCTGTTGCGGGACGGAAGATTTCCAGGAGGGGACGAAATCGTTTCTGGAGAAGAGAAAGCCGGAGTTCAAGAACAAATAGCCCGTTTCGTCAGAGTCCACGACAATCTCGGAAGGAATCGCGGTAGGCGGATGAGTCAGAACAAGAGCGCGTCAATCGATCAAGCGAAGTTTATGGAGAAGATCGTCTCCCTCGCCAAGCGGCGCGGGTTCGTGTTTCAGTCGAGCGAGATCTACGGAGGTCTCAACGGCTGCTGGGACTACGGCCCGTTGGGAGTCGAAATGCTCAACAACGTGAAGCAGCAATGGTGGAAGAACATGACCTAC
>DMMN01000077.1 GCA_003453835.1 Bacteroidota bacterium
GCGAAGCGGTCAACTTGAGTCAACCATGTGTGTTCCCGCGTTCCTTGTCCTCCTTCTTCTTGTCAGCGCTCTTCCGTCCCGAATGTTCGCACAGCGCTCGCTCTCCGCTCACTCCCGTCTTAACGATGTGGCATACCTTGAGAAAAGCATAAAAGCCATCTCGGATTCCAACGTATTCTCCTCAATAGAGCTTCCTCTTGCGGCGCTCGCGTCTGTTCAAACGGCGGTTCGTCGGGGCGATTCGCCTGCTGCCTATCGAGCCTGGTCCCAATACTGGGAGTGTAAACCGCAACCGAAGTACGTTTCCCAAAGCTATCGTCTCCTTATCGACACCGATCTCTTGATGACATACGATGAGGCTCGAAGCTATGTGGAAAGCCGTCCCGAAGAAAAAGAGTCCACGCTCGTGCGGGCAAACCTCTTGCTAAACAACGTTCTTCACGCGTGGGGAAATACAGTCATCGAATTCGGCCCTTCCGTCGATTTCAACAAAGAGATCGGACAGTCGGGCAAGTATGGTTTTCATTACTGGATCTGGTCGAGGCCCCTGAATACGGCGTATCTCCTCACCGGCGATCAGAAGTACCTGGCGAAGTTCGATGAACTGTTCAATCGCTGGTACGAGCAGCGAAACCTCATCACCCGTCCCATACCGGAGCTTGACGTCGTGTATTACGAGCTTGGACTCGGAGGCAGGAACCGAATGTTCATCGAGCACTACCTGATGCCGTTTGAGAAACGGACGTGGCAAACGCATGAGCGGATGTTGAAGACCGTGCTTGGTGCTGCCCGGTGGTTGTACGAGCTTGAGAAATGGGAAGGGTACCGTTCTGGCAACTGGCAAAGTCATGGCTCATACATGCTGGCACAGATCGCAATGGTCTTTCCCGAGTTCAAAGAGTCAACGCAGTGGCTTGATCTTGCGCTGCAGCGGATCGAAGAACATCTGAACCAGGATTGGTTCGAGGATGGTGGCCACTCCGCGCGAGCCCCGCGCAACTACACGCTTGCAACGTATCTCACGTATCGCAATCTCTACGTTCTGCTTACATCGTATGGGGTGCGAAGAGATCTTGCCGATCGCATTCGTTCATCAATGGGCAAGACGATCGACTGGTGGATAACCATGATGGCTCCGACCGGGGAGGTGCCGGCGATCAACGACAGTCATCGCGGACTGTTTCCCTCCCACATTCTCCGGGACGGCGCATTGTTTTTCGGAATACCGGAGGCCAACGCCATTCTTAAGAACCTCTTGGGGGTGAATGCACAACGCCCCTCAGCGCTTCCGACCTACACTTCGCGCCACATGCCTGCGTCGGGCTTCACCGTCATGCGCAGCGATTGGACACGCGAGGCGCGCTACATGAACATCAATTACGGGAAATGGAACGGATCCCATACGCACAACGACATGCTCGATTTCGAAATCTACGCGTACGGAAAAGCTCTTGCCGTCGATGCCGGAATCGGAATGACGTATGACGATTCGCTCTACGTCCCGTGGTACAAGTCGTCAAAAGCTCACAATATGGTGGTCGTAAACGACCTGAACATGGATCGTGAGAGGGTGGAGGGGGAGCGCATCCGGTGGGGTGAAACCGGGTCGCTCAACTACTTTGCCGGTGAGCATCGCGGCTATGCAAGGTTGGGAGTGCACCATCAACGGCAGATCGCGTTCGTCAAAGGAACGTATTGGATTATCTTCGATCACATCGAATCGAGCAACGATGGCGATACACTCTCCTGGTATTTCCATTCACCGACAACACTCATCCGTAATGGAAACGGATTTCGGAGCGCAGAGGCGCCCGGCATTCTTGTTCTTCCCGCTGATGGGCAGGTGAAGACGAAGATCGGCAAAGGGATGGCCGCGAGTACAGATCATCTCTGGCCCGGCAAGACGCAGGAAATCGACTGGATTTCATTTGACCAAATGACGAAGGCGGGGTCGACTCGGCAATTCGCCGTTCTTCTGTATCCGTATAGAGAAGCTCTCCCTTCCGTCGACTGTTCTCTGCTTGCGGCGGACCATGTTCGGGTGGTCACAAACAACGTGACGCATGATCTCTACTTCTCCGCAAACCAATCGAGCGGGAAAGACGTCCGGACTGACGCGGCATTTCTTCTTCTCGAGAAGATCGATGGAACGCCCGTTCGGTTCAGTCTTGTCGAGGGGACGTATTTCAGCTATCGAGGGGTTGAAGTTTGGCGATCGGCTGCAATTCAGTCAGTCGACCGTCAATTCAAACACTGACACCGCTATCGTCTGTCACAACAAGACATCCCGCTCTCGATGGGTGATCCTTGACAAGTGTGCTCGGTGGGAGAGAGCGAAGGAGCCAGAGAACGAGGAAGTCGCCGACCGCCGCTGCGAGGAAGAAAGCTCCAAAGATTGCTATCCAGCCGATACCGAGAAGAACTCCAATCACAGCCGGTAATCCCCCCAGTAGAATTCCCGGAAGTGCTCCTCCCACCCGATATGAAGCAACATCGAGTGGAACCGTACAGTGCGCGTACGGTGTGAGGGTTTTCCAATGGATGCCGAACCGCATGACGCTCCACGGCTTTCGCCCGAACAACGTCCAGCCGATTCCGTGCAGCCACTCGTGTGCAACGATTCCAAAGATCATCGCCGGCCAGAAGGCAACCGGTTCGATGAAAGTGATGATGGCAAGTCGAAGGGCTCCTCCGCCCCAAGTGATTCGATAAGCGGCGATCACAAAAGCTGCGCTGAAGACAAAGAGAGGGATGGCGCGGAGATTCGCCTGGGCCATCGAGAGGGAATAATCTTGTTGCGGAGATTGCTGTTGATCAGTTTGGTTTTCCAACGCCTTCCTTCGCCAATGGCCTTGGCAACGATGAGGCAAAGTAGTGAGCGCGGGATTCGAAAACAAGCTCTTCGGCCATAGCGAAATAAACACTCCTTGAACATCGTCTGATGAACCGCCTTTCGCCGCCGCATAGCAGGCGTTTTCGTGCTTGGCAAACATCTGACCGGAGATAGATTTTTTGCGATCAAATCATTGACTTTCGCCTTTTTCTTTTGTTATTTTGCCTTCCACAGAGAGATCGCAGCACTCCTTAAGGGAGGAGCCACCTGAGTGACCCGCCATCTCGTCTTCCACTACTTTCTAGCAACTGCACCTCTCTATCTTATACTCCATTCCGGCTGCAAGGAAAAGGGAGTGGAGCCCTCGCATCCGCTCAAGAATCCCCGGGAGTATACCTGGACGATCGACACGCTCTCGTACCCCGGCAGCTTTCAGACGCTGATGAATGATATCTACGCCGCAAGCGCGCAGGATGTCTGGATCGTCGGCTACAGTTCCGATGCTTGGGGCAAAATGTATCACTATGATGGTAAACAGTGGAGCGATGTGAAGCTCTATACGACGCAAGGCGGCACAATCACTGTCGGGATAAACCTCACCGCCATTCACGGATTCTCTTCCAACGACATCTGGGCTGTGGGAGAGCGCCGACTAAGAGACCCGTTTAATCCGTTCTCGCTTGGCGATTCCAGCTTGATCATCCATTTCAATGGAAGAGACTGGACCGAATCAACGATCAGTCGGGGAGAGAAGCTACAATCGGTCTGGGGAAGTCATCCATCGGACGTTTGGGCTGCGGGGATCAACACGCTCTATCACTACAACGGTGTACGTTGGGAGAAATATCCCATCTGGATTCCACCGCAGGGAATCCAGTTCATCAGTATTGCCGGCACAGGTCCGGCTGACGTCTACATGATAGGGGGGAGAAATGATGTCGTTCAACCAATCGACACGCTTGCATATCTCTTATTCCGATTCAATGGTCAGTACTGGGCCCTTGAAGATTCCAGCATACGAACGACGGATCCA
>DMMN01000141.1:0-526 GCA_003453835.1 Bacteroidota bacterium
GCCGTCAGGCCCATGTTGGGTTGGGCGGAGTTGGCCCGTTCGGCGATCAGTTCAGGCGCGGTTTTGCCGGTGGCGGCGAAGTGGAGTTTGTTCTGCACTGCTTGGAAGAAGACCTGCGTCTCCGGATCGGAGGGAGAGTAGTCAGCGGCCAGCGCGAGGATCTCCCGTACGCGCAGATACACCCGGCGCTCGCTGGAGCGGATGTCGCGGATGCGCTCCAGCAACTCGTCGAAGTAGTCCGTATGGCCCTTGCCCGGCGGGTTTTTCAGGCGCTCGTCGTCCATGGTGAATCCCTTCACCAGGTACTCGTTCAAGCGCGCTGTCGCCCACTGGCGGAATTGCGTGCCGCGGTGACTGCGCACCCGGTAGCCGACGGCGAGGATGACCGGCAGGCTGTAGTGTTTCAGCGCGCGGGCGATTTGCCGACCGCCTTCCGTGCGAACTTGTAAGTATTCCTTACAAGTTGCCGCCTCGTCCATCTCGCCTTCTGCATAAATGGCTTTCAGATGCAAGGTCACATTCTGAG
>DMMN01000141.1:601-2740 GCA_003453835.1 Bacteroidota bacterium
GCTTCCAGTATCTCCGCCACGTTGCGGGCGGTGGTTTGTTCGAATCCACGATGACGCCACTGGGCGTCAGTCATCAAGGAATCCTTTACAACTGACTCGCGCGCCAAATCCCTTTGACGAACTGTCAAGGAATCCTTGTGAGTTGGGCTGGGGCGTTTCTGCGTCATGATTATTCCTCCGAGGGCAAGGCGTCCGGGTTCTTCAGAGATTTCTTTTCCTCCGAGACGAGACGGCGTTCGACCTTTTTCACATCCTCGGCGGAGGGCAACGTCTCCGGGCGGATACCGCGTTCGAGCAGAGTCTTGCGGACGGCCTGGTTGTTAGTGATGTGTTCGGTGGAGATGGCGGACTCGCTTTGCATCCCGTGCTGGCGGGCGTTGAAAATGGTGATCTCTGTGGCGAAATCTTTCGCCTTGAGAATGATGGTCGGCGCGAAGTCGGCCAGCGGGCGATTATCCGGCACTTTCCACTGGGCTTTCATGGCCCGTGTGGTTTTGCCGAAGAGCGCCTGATCTCCTTTGCTGCGGATGAGCGCAAAGTTCTCGTTGCCTCCGGTTTGCTCGAAGATGACCCCGGAGAGTTCCTTTTCCGTGGTGTTAAGCTTCTTCCGGGCAGACACGCGTTCAGCTTCCAGCAGGCGTTGCTCAATCAATTCCGCCCGGCGAGTTTGGACAGCGAAGTAGGTTTGGGCGAAGGCGATTTCCTGCTTCTTCGGGTCGCCGTTCTGGGCGATGAGGTAGCAGGCATAACGGGTGNNTTTTGTTGACCTCAACAAAATGATCGGAAATGGCGTGGCCGGACACTTCGGATGCGGTTTTTGCTTTTGCAATGACAGCGGTGAAGTTCCTCCATTCCGTGTAGCCCAAAAGGTGTTGAATGTCGCGGGCCAGCCAATATTCGATGCCACCCTCGGTCTGCTGGGCGTGGGCTTCAAAAGTGGCGGTGAGGGTTTGGACGAGTTCGGTTTTCATCCTTCCAGTATCTCCGTNNTTCGAGTTCCTCGTTCAGCGTTTCGAGTTGTTCCTTGAAGTCCTCATCGCTCACGGCTTCTCCTGCGGCCACGCCCACATAGCGGCCGGGATTGAGCGACCAGCCTTGCGCTTCGATTTCCTTGAGCGTTGCAGCCTTGCACAAGCCGGGAATGTCCGCATACTTCGCTTTCTTCCCGAAGACTTCCTTGATCTTCTGCGCAGCGTCATCGCCGCCAAGTGTGAAGTCGAGACCCTCACCACGATAGAGTCGAACAGTATTGGCGATAAATCCTACCTGTGCGGGGATCCATTCGCGGTGTGCCCGGTCTACCTGCCGGTATATGTGGCGTGCATCAATGAATAGTACTTTGTCGGCCCGAGGTGTCTTGGCTTTTCCTTTGTCGAGAAACCAGAGGGTGCACGGGAGTGTAACCGTGTAAAACATGTTTGGTCCGACAGCCACAATCGCATCGACCGCTTTTGCGTTGATCAGGTTCTGGCGCAGTTCCTGTTCAGACGAGCGGGCGTCGGAGGCGGAGTTGGCCATCACGAATCCTGAACGCCCCTTCGCGTTCAATGCTGAATAAAATAATTGAATCCAGAGGTAGTTCGCGTTGTCTGTGCGTGGCAGGCCAAAGGGAAAGCGGCGGCCCGGTCCTACCGAATCTTTCAACCGCTCTTTGTCCACGGCGTTCACGTTGAACGGAGGATTGGCAAGGACGAAGTCGAATCGGCCCTCTCCTGAGCCTGTCGAAGGACCGGTGGCGTCGTGCGGATCGTCGTAGTAGCTGTTGACGTTGCCGCCATGCCGGATTTCCCCTTCGAGTCCGTGGACGGCAAGGTTCATCCGGCAAAGTCTTCCGGTCTCGTCGGTTTTCTCGATACCATGGATGGACAATTCTGCTGCGGGATTCTTTTTGTGCTCCGCCACAAATCGAGCTGACTGGACGAACATGCCACCCGATCCACATGCGGGGTCGAGGATGCGCCCGTGGTATGGCTCAATCACTTCGGTCAGAAGCCGAACGATACAACTGGGGGTGTAAAACTCTCCACCTTTTTGTCCTTCGGTGCGGGCGAATTCACCGAGAAAATACTCATAGATACGGCCGAAGGCGTCGTAGTCGGCGGTGGCAGGGATCTCGGAGACTTTTTTCAGCAGCTCCTT
>DMMN01000141.1:2789-5826 GCA_003453835.1 Bacteroidota bacterium
AAGATGCATCGGCTTTTTCCAACTTTGCTCGCCGGGCTAGGAACCGAACTTCGGCAAATCGCAAGAAGATAAGGCCAAGGATCGGTCCGGAATATTCCTGGGCCTTGAGGCCGGAGTTGGCGCGGAACTGGTCTGCCGCATCCCAGAGGCGTTTCTCCAGCGTGGCGCTTGCGGTGTCTTTTTCAGACGGCGCGATCCAGATCATCGAAAGCTACCCTTTTGCTTTTTGTCTGCCGCGGAATTCACCCAGCACTCGAACGCTCATAAGCAGCGCTTGCGAAATGGCCTGATGAAGATAGTAATCGTGGTCAAACGATTTCATGATGAGGCTCCGTGGGTAAATCCTAAACTCGAAATACGAAATCCTAAACAAATTCGAAGCACGAAGTCGCGAAACCGCACCCTCTGCTTTCGTTTCGAGATTGTGGTTTCGGATTTGTTTCGAGGTTCGTTTTTAGAATTTCGGATTCTCCACCCCCCTTCGTCTCGCCAAATGACGCCAATCTTTGCCGGAAAATCAATGTCCGGAAAGTACAACAACTGAGCAGTGGCCGATGACAGATGAACACACTCCAGAGGATAAGTCGCAGGCTGAAGGAAGAAGCCATAGACTGAGAGTTGGAACTGACCCACCTCGGCACTCAGGAAGCAGGTCTCCCCTGAAACTTGAAACCGAAAACTCAAGGCTTTCTGTAATTACTCAGCGTCTTTCTTGGGCTCACCAATCTGCGCGAACCTTCGCGAAGAAGATCAGATTTCAGTTTCCTGACAGCCGATTTCTTTCGCGTTGTGATTTTCTTGATTGGCGGAGATTAGTGAAGATTCGTGGGTCGTTGTGCGATTCGTGCTGTGATGTTATGCTTCCTGAAGAGAACGGTGAGCAGTTACGGCTTCTTTACAAATACCTTGATCTCTCCAAATTTCATTTCAAGATGGAAGTCGCGGGAGGCCGCATCTCCGCCAGACGGTGCCAGCGGGTACGGAACGGTGACTCGCCGCTCCCCGTCGCTTGAGGCAATGATGGCCATTGTATCTCGGGTCGCGCGAACACAATCCGGCTTTGAGCTCCAAAGGCGCACTCCGGCTCCGGTTGCAAGCCGCTGAAGGAGTTCAACGGGAAGAGGTGCACATCCCACATAAACAGATGTGAAGCCGCGATGCTTCTTCGAGGCAAACGCAATGTCATCCCGATCGATCCAGGTTCCAAGAGACTGCACGGAAGCATCTTTTCCGTCCACCGCAAACCGGGGGAAGTGTTCCTTCTTCACTCCAAACCTCAGCCCGTTTTTCACGTTTGGATTATCCATTATCGTCTGAATCATCATCGGTCCGGGCTTGTCGATTCTCGTGAAGGTGAATCCGCTCAGCTCCTCCATTTGCGTTTGATCGAATCGGCCCGGGGTCACGTAGCCGGGTGCATAGAACCATACAACCGTTGCCCCACTCCCCTCGAGAACCGTCGCCAATTGCCGTGCCTCCTGTTTCGTGAGGTAAAAGAGATTCAGCATGAACAGCAGCTTGTAGCGTCGCACGTCGACCCGCCTCAAATCAAACCGATAAAGAAAATCCATCGGGGCGCCGATGCGATGGAGCGTCCTCGCCTGTGAGTTCAACATCCAGTGGTTGAAGTAATCGGAAATCGAGATGCCGAATCCCTTCCACGGCTCTTCGGCTTTCCAATGCTGCGTAACGAGGAAGCTCTTTGCGTCGCAGACAGTCGCAATCTCCGCCACGGAGCCGATATCGAGATTCCTACGGCTGTCTCCGAGCTCACTCCATTGACGGATCTCCTTGATCATCGGTGCATCGTCGTACCATCCTCTCCCCGCCTTGAACGAAGGGATGTGGCCGAACTCAAAAAGCCAGCCGCCGCTTCCCGTGGCAAACACCTGGGCAAGGTCGCGCTGAAGAATGCGAAGGGTTCCCTCGACGGTGTCGAATCCGGTCCCCCCTTCGGTGGTCTTGACCGGTTCGAGATACGTGGTCGGGTCTATTTCCGACACGAACAGTTTCCCATGCCTGCGCAACGATTCGGTCAGCACACGATAGCCGCCATCGCCTCCAACGCCGCGGGCCCTGCCGAGCCAATTTCCCGCATCGTCAACCACGTCGCTTTCCCAGCGCGGATTCCCCGGGACATTGCTGTGCTGGTACGTGTAGGGACTTGCGAGATAATCGAGGTCACGAGACTTCAAGATCTTCTCCGGCACGAGGTGACCNNGTTCCGCAGATCACCCGCCGCTTTGTCTCTTCTTTCACGATACGCGCAAAGTGGAGGACGCCCTCCGTCGTGTTCTGATGAAACTTCGTGTAGAAGTCGATCACCTCGCGCTCGTTGGATGGATCCCTCAAGAGGCCGCTTGTGGTTTTCATTCTTGCCTCCGCCGACGGGATCGGCCCGGCGACGTGCTGCATCGGCTTACTATAGTCCGGAAGATAGCGCGAGCCTGTGTGGTGCCACTCTGCCGTCATCGCTCCGACGATGTGATAGCCGATGATCCTGCTTCGGAGCGGCGAGCTCTCTATATGACGGAGAAAATCTCTCAGCACATCGCTCATCTCGGTCTTCCAGACATCAGATGCGAGCGAGGCGCCGTAGGCATCCAGCACGCAGTTCCAATTCAGGCCGCTGTCGATCGTCAATCGCTCCATCTTGTGAAATGATGAATCGACCGGAAGGCCGTACTGGACGAGCTCGTCGGGATGTGTCTCCTTCCACCAGTTCGGAGCGTAGAGGTGAAGCCGCGGAAGGAAGAGTGCGTCGGGGACGAGGGCGAGAAGGCTCGCGAAGTACCGATCGATCCGATCCCACTGATACATTCCTGGACTCGTCCATCCATCCTCCAGGCCGATCAATGGGTGAAAGAAGTTGATGCCGGACTCCTTATAACTCTTGATCGTATGAATGAGANNAAGAGGTAGCCGCCCGCTCCCCACGGAGTCGTTCGATCTGTTCCAGGGCGTCCTGTTCGTCGGTCGGGAGGAGTGAGTGCTCGTATGATTTGAAAGAGGGAAGCGTAGCCAGGGGTACCGTTCC
>DMMN01000256.1 GCA_003453835.1 Bacteroidota bacterium
AACAAAAGAAGGTCACAGCGACCCATCAGGACGCGCTTCGCAGTGAAGCCCTCGCCAAAGACCGCTTTGAACAACTCGAAACGGAGATCGAGAACTTCACAAATGACAAGTGCCCGACGTGCGGACAGGACGCAAAGTCTGTCGTTGACAATCTGAAGGACCGCCACGCGGACGCTCAAGGGGAATATCAGAGAAAGCACGACGACGCCGAAATCCTCAAAGGCCGTCTAGACGACATCGAACTGGGGATCAGTGCCCTTGACGGCGAGGTTCACGCCGCGCTGATGGAGAATAAGAGAATCGAAAGCGAGATCCACGCGCTCGAACTCGAACTCTCCGGCCTCCAGTCAAAGAACGCCCGCCTTGCGGAGATGAAAACCGAATACGATGCGCTTGCGTCAAAGACCTTCGACATCAGCCTGAACACCGCCGAGGCCGAACTGCAACTACAAGCCCTCTCTCAGAGGATGCGGACGCTCCAGGCCGAGAAGGATGAAAAACTCTCCTTTGATACCCGCATCATCGCGGCGAAAGAAGCGGCAGCAAAAGCCCACCGTGCCAAAGAATCCGCCGAGTGGGTGAAGCAATCCCTTGCGATTCTCACCGACATCAGGTGGAAGATCGTGAGATCATCCATCGAGCCGATAAGAAAGGAAGCCTCACGCCTGTTCGCGCTGACACTGGACGCGGACAGCAAGGCAGAGTTTGACTTCCAGTTCCGGGACCTGCGGGGTAATGAGGTATTCAAATTCGGATGGAAGACAAAGGGCGTCTTGGGTGATATGTTCATCGACTTCGATTCCCTGTCAACATCCCAGCAGGTGTTCACCATCGCGGCCTTGCTCATACCGATGATTCAAAGGGCGAATCCGAAGTTCCGGTTCCTGATGATGGACAACGTGGAGGTGATCGACGATTCCCGCAGGTTCACATTTTCAAAGATGCTCGAAGCCGCCGAGATGGACAACATCGTGCTGGCATCAAGCGCGGAATGGCCGAGGATGGACTTCGTAACCGTTCACAGTCTCGGCGTCACAGAGGAAGAAGTAGCCCAACTCAGGGATAACTTACAGTTCTTCTCATCGGGAATCTCATCGGGAATCTCGGCAAAGACCCCGAAATGAAATACACAACCTACAAACAAAAGGAGGTGAGTATCAAATGGACACAGCAAAGACAGGAAGACAAACTCACGTTGGTGAATCGCTGGAGAGACTGCACCTCGCGGCCAAAGAGATCGAGGAAGTGACGAGACAACTGGCTGATCGTTTCCAGCAAGTCCTGAGAAACGATCCCCTTCCGGTGGACCCGGAGGGCGCGGAGAAGAATAAAACCACCGGCCGCGTACCCCTCGCTCTCAGCATCGACATTGCAACGGAGAGCATCAACGCGTCAAGGGACCGGCTTCTTGAAATTATCAAGCGGTCCGAGCTGTAGTTTCAGGCGCACGCATTGGGTGAGCCGCGTGGTGTGGACTATACCCAAAGACTCTTGTGGGAAGAGCGCGTGCGCTGTAATTGGACGGGTGGCGGAATTGGCAGACGCACTGGACTTAAAATCCAGTTCTAAAATGAGTGCAGGTTCGAGTCCTGCCCCGTCTACGAAGCACACGAAAGGAACCCAAATGAAAGCACTCTCAGCACTCTTAAAAGCATCCCTGATCGGACTGGCCATGCTGTGTCTTGCGCTTGCGCTGAATTCAACAGGGACAGATGAGAAAATCACCATCGACGAGACAACGCTGTACCTGCTTCTCTTTGGACTCAGCGCGCTCGGGTACGGATGGATTGCGACTACGGAATATATGCTCAAGAAAGGAATCTGACAATGGCACGCGGACTCAACAAAGTTCTTCTCATCGGGAATCTCGGCAAAGACCCTGAGATGAAATACACTTCCGGCGGTACGGCTGTAGCAAACTTCTCCATCGCGGTGAGTGAATCCTGGAAGGACAATGAGGGCAACAAACAGGAACGCACCGAATGGGTGAACATTGTCGCGTGGAGGAAGGTAGCGGAAATCTGTTCTCAGTATCTCAAGAAGGGTAGCCGCATCTACGTCGAAGGAAAACTCCAGTGCCGGTCCTATGAGGACAAGAACGGCGTCAAGCGTTACGTCACCGAGGTAGTGATGGATCAACTGCTGATGCTCGACAGCGCGGAGAGCCACACGCCACCATCACAACCGGAGCCGGATGCACCGTCACCGGGCGGAAAAGTAGATGATCTCCCGTTTGTGTGGCTGTTACCGTTCATCCTTCCACTTATGGGACTAGCAAATGAAGCCGTGCATTCACTGTAAGGTTCTCAAGCCACTCTCTGAGTTCTATATTCATCTCAATCACCGGGACAGCACACTTGAGGACACCAAATGATAGTGCAACTCGCGATCAACGTGGAACCGAGACTCAAGACGAAGATCGNNAAACGCGGCTCACCGTCCCCGACGACATCACTGACGTTGAGCTTGCGAAGAAGATCAAGCCGGAACTAAGACGCCTGGTGAAACGCCGAAAGGCTATCAACAAGAATCTCTACGGCGGTGATCCGATAAGCGAAGCGCGACCGAGCACGCGGATATTTCGGAAGATGCTCACGATTGCGAAGGAAGGATGAGCGGAAATAATGGAAATCTCGACCCCAAGCGGCCACCATTGAACGATCAGGACACCATCCGAACAGTGTATCGGCAACGGAAGCGGCTCACCCTACGGCGATATAAACGCTTTTCTTCACTTCGCACCATTGCGGAGAATTTGGGCGTTTCTCACCCCACCGTGAGAAAAATCATAGTCGATCCAACATACGAACCATCACACAAAACCATGCTGAAGATCATCAAGGCGACAACGCCGCGACTCTTGCCGCCTCGTATCCACGGAAGATTTAAGGGGAGAATCCCCGGTTGTCCGAAGTAAGACGAGGAACCATGACCCCAACGAAAGACAAAGCAGAAGTTCTCATCCAGCTCGAATCAATGGCTACGAGAATCGGAACGCAGTATGGCGACGATCTTGTAGCTGCTCTAAGAGAGCGAAGCGCCATGTTTGGGCGTCTAGTCACTCTCGGCAGGGCAATCGACAACTGGTATCAACAGAAGGCCGCGGAGCTACTGGACGAAAACCCAAGCCTCTCCGAGTGGCGGTTCAAAATTAAGATGGGTGTAACGGTAGAGGGCGGACTCAATCGGTTCCGGGATCAACTCTCAAAGACATTGGAACTCCAATGCAAGAACATACAATCGGAGATGACCGAGATTCAGTCAGAGAGGAAGTTCACCGCAAATGCTTGAAGGTCTGAACATACCCCAACTCCAAGCCGTCACGTCTCAGGCGAAATCCATTCTGGTGATTGCCGGGGCCGGATCGGGAAAGACGAAAGTGCTCACGCACCGGATTGCTTTCCTCGTCAAAGAGCGCGGCGTCTCACCGTCCAACATCCTTGCCCTGACGTTCACGCGCAAGGCCGCAAAGGAAATGAAAGAACGACTCACGATGCTTCTTACTGAAAAAGAAGTGTCGAAGATGATGGTCGGCACGTTCCATTCCATAAGTTTGAAAATGCTCGAACAGTACGGGGGCGAGATCGGTTACGAGAAATATCTCTCCGTCTATGACGAACAGGACCAGGAAGACATCCTAAATACGATCATCACGGAACTGGGGCTTCCGATAAAAGCCTCTCAGGTCGTGGCCGCGCTTGACAGCTTCGGGGCCGACTGTGACAAGGTGGAATTCCAGAAAGATATTGCGGACGTGGTAACGCAGTATCGCAATCGCTTGAAAAGCTACAACGCGCTCGACTATTCAAGCATCTTGACCGAGACGTTGAGGCTCCTGCGGTCAAAGCCCGACGTGTTCACCTACTACCACGACAAGTTCCAGTACGTCTTTGTCGATGAATACCAGGATTGCGACTGGACACAATACTACCTGCACGAAGCCTTG
>DMMN01000306.1 GCA_003453835.1 Bacteroidota bacterium
GCTCACAGGGTGCTCGAAAGGATAGACAGGACCCTACAGAAGCCAGCGCGTACGATTGACGACAACGTCGGCCGCCAAGTCTGCGACGACCGAGCTTTTGTAGGCAGGCTTGTCGACGGTCTTACAATTCTCCCTGTGAGCTAGCCCGGCGATGGAGTTTCGCGAGCTGGCTGATCTGCGGTTGTTCCTTCAGGAACTGCGTGATCGGCAGGNNCAGGTTGATTCTCTTTCCGTTTACTACGACGTTGCATCGGGCGGCTTTTACCACCGACACGACAAAAAAACTCGTGGTCGCTTCTCAAGATCCAGTACTGCGACTTGTGTTCTGTCGCTCATCGCCACCAACCAATGGCATAGCGGTCCTTGGAAGTCCGGCACCAGCAAGCTCGTAAAAGGACTACTGAAGAAACGCTGGCAGAGCGCTGGTCTCGACAAGAACAATGCCTTTACGGTCGCGTTCGTCCTGGAAGCCGTCACCGAGCTCTTATGGGTTGAGCCGACGGTTGTGCTCGATGCTGCGTGCCGGCGCCGGCTCCGAGAAGCGAAAAGCATTCTCTGCGCCGGAGCAAACGAGGGAGCGCTAAGGGTCCAAGGCTATCCGCCCTCCGCTTACGTAACTCAGTTAGTTGTTCGAACGCTCAAAAAGCAATCACTGCTTGATTCAAAGAGTGTGCGCGAGATTTCGGATTGGGCCGAGCGGGAGATAAACAAGCAAGTCGCGTTGCTAAGCCGGAACGATAAAACGGCCGACGCGTTCCAGCTGGTGTATGCGATGATTCTTCTGGCGAATCTCGTCGAGCCGGATAGAATCACGCCCGATCAGGAATTCATACTTGAGACGGCGCTCGACGAACTGTTCGAGCGTCAGCGCGATGACGGAACATGGCCCATGAGTAGGCCCTTGTTCCATTATCCGAATGTCGGCAGCGCCCACTGCTACGACTACGAGATGCTCGTACAGCTACTCAGTGAGCCGCGGCTAACAGAAAAGCTCCTGCGTTTCATTCCTCATCTCGCAAAATCTGCGCGAGCCCTCCACAGTTCATTTCCGCTGGGGTCTCGTGGCGCCGGGTGGTCATCTGGGCACCACCCTCAGTTCCAAGGACCCGAATCATGGTCTACGGCGTCTGTTTATCATTTCACGCACACGTTTGAACGCTTGATCGCTGAACAGATCCGGCGTGAGACATTCTCGTATCTTTCAAGTCGGTACCTGCCACCCCAAAAATCCGACCGTTCCAAAAAAGAACTGCCAGCGGATTTCCTGGACTGTCATGTGAAACTTGACGGCCAGATAAAGTCTCTCAAAGCTGTCGTGTCGAGTTACATCTTGAAGCCTCTATTCAAGGAAGAGAAGCGACGCACGATTGAGTCCGGCAGAGCACTGTCAAGGCGTACGCCCATCTCAATCATCTTCTTCGGACCACCTGGCACTTCGAAGACAAAGCTGGCCGAAAACATCGCGTTGCTACTCGGATGGCCGCTCTTGCCGATCGATGCGTCTCAGTTTCTGAAGAACGGAATGGATGGAGTCTACGCTGAAGCGGACCGCATCTTCGGAATGCTTTCGGTGGCCGAACGCATTCTTGTGCTTCTCGACGAGTTTGACGAGATGGTGCGGGCGCGGGAAAGTGCAACGGATGTGCTATCGCGGTTTCTCACTACGGCGATGCTTCCAAAGCTCCACAAAATCAATGACAATCGCCGGCTAGTTTTTATCGTTGCTACAAATCACATCGAAGCATTCGATGTCGCTATAAAACGGCCCGGGCGCTTTGACGTCATCTTGCAGGTGATGCCACCGACGCCGGACGAGAAGCTTCGAAAGTGGAGCCAGCTGTCCAATCTCACAGCAACGGGAATCAGTTCGGATCAGTTGAAAAAGAAACTGGACCCACTGACGTATGCGGAGACCGAGACATTGGTAAAACGGCTGGAAGCTGCGAAAACGCCACATTCGAAACAGAAGATCCTCGATGCCGCTCACAAGAAGTGCACGCTTCTGGACGACACCAATCAGAAAAAATGGAAAGACCTCTGCGACGAGCAAAGTCGCATTAGCAGGATCTCCTGAGTGTGGATCACCATCCAACTATTACCCATTCTGTGGCGTAATCGGTGTTCAGGCTTGACCCACCCCCAATAGCCATAAGCAGATGTTTCCCGTGCAAAATTCTGGTTGTTCGCCAGATCAGGATTGGACGCACACACCGACACCGTCGTCACAGCAAAGACAAATCGGATTTGCCACAAGCATGACCTTGATGCAACATCGCTCGCGGATTCCGTGGGGTTTGAGCTTGTCGGCGCCGAGTGCCCGTTCAACCAACCTCAGTCGAGACCGGCGTGTCGAGGACCGTGGACGTTCAGAAGGTGATGGATGTGGTTAAAAAGGAGGTCGAAAAGGTTGTCAAAAGTTGACGTCACGTGGGGCGGCGGTCGTATTTGAGGCCGCCGCCCTGTTTTTCCTTGATCCCGAAAACACCTCGTTCATTTTTTTCTCAATCAAGATCATGTCTCCTGGACCGGCATGTAGTTGTGGCATCATCGGTTGAGCCCACGCTGATTGGGGTTGCCCGGATTCTGATTCAGTGTGTACAATCCGTCGCATGGGATTGTCTTCGCCGGCTCGTGAACCCCATTCCTTTCCTCCCTATTCCAACGATCGCCGCCGGTTACGACGACGTTAATCTTCGGTCGAATTGCTGGTATCCGCCGCCATGCGAAGAAAATAGTGGCCAAGCGATGCCGGGATATGAATAATGACCCAGGAGGGGAGGCTTATGGGTGCGACTCCGAAGAACATTCCGCTGAGCAAGCTGTCGCTGGACATCCAGAATCCAAGGCTCGACAACCCCGAGTCCACGAAAGATGTCATAGCCGCAATGCTGGAGCAGCAGGGAAACAAGATCCTGCGCATGGCGGAAGACATCGTCGAACACGGCCTCGATCCTTCCTCCATCTTGATGGTCATCCCGCATGAGGAAAAAGAGGACCGATACGTCGTCGTCGAAGGCAACCGGCGCTTCACCGCCCTGAAGCTCCTGGGGCACCCGGAGAACGCCGGGAAGTACGAGAAAAGGTTCAAGCCACTTGCCGACCGCCTGCCGGAGTCGATCCTCAAGGCAATTCCCTGCGTCGTCTTCCCCACACGGGAAGAGACCAACCACTGGATCAAGCTCAAGCATACCGGGGAGAACGAAGGCGCGGGTGTCGTGACTTGGGGAGGCATAGAACGGGCACGTTTCGAACAGGGTGCGCTGAAGCGGAATCGCCCGGGGCTCCAGGTGTTGGACTTCCTGAAGAAGCATGCCGATCTCGACGGCGAACTGAAGGACGCCCCCCAGAAGGTTTCCATCACCACCCTTGAGCGCATCATTCAGGATCCGGATGCCCGCGGGGAACTCGGCTTGACCATCGAGAAGGGGCATGTGTATAGCGTGTATCCCGCGGACGAAACCACCAAATGCCTTCTCCGCATTGTCCGGGACCTGGTCAGCGGAGATTTCAACGTCAAGGACGTGTACTACAAGGAAGACAGGAAAAAATACATTAGCAGTCTTGCCGAGGATCGGCCCAATCCTGCAAAGCGGCTCAAGGAGAAGCATTCTCTCGCGGAGTTGCCTTCGAAACCGCTTTCGCCGACGGGGACTGGCACTACTCCGACCACCCGGGGCAAGAGCACCAGGCCGCGCCGCACCTTGATACCGCCGACCTTCGCCGCGGAAATCGGGCATCAACGCCTGAGAACGATCTGTCATGAACTGAAGAAACTGCCCGTGGAGGACTACCCGAACGCCGCAGCCGTGATGCTCCGGGTGTTCCTCGAACTGTCCCTGGACCATGT
>DMMN01000027.1 GCA_003453835.1 Bacteroidota bacterium
AAGATGATCAAGAGTAGATTTCGCATTATTGGCAGATCACTCTTCTGGTTTCGTGTCATCCTTTTCTTGCGGTGTCCTGATTACTTTGATTAGGAATCGAAGCATGAAGAAAGTCATATACCCCCACGCAACCAGCATTGTAATCAAGGCAGAAGTCTTCATGTTGATTCTCCTCCTCACACAACGCCGGTTGCTTTGAGAATCAAGCCTACAATTCCAACGGTAATCACTACCAACAAGATCTTCAATTGGAGTGGGAGCCCTTGGACGTCCTCGTGCGCGCTCTGTTGCTTTGGCGAATCTTGGAGTGTCATGGTAGTTCTCCTAGAATTTTGGCAACGTGAAACACCCCATTACCACCCAATTATGTAATATAGTACGGATGGTGTGAACGGAGTGGCTCTGACTGAGTGAAAATGTGTTGGAGAACTACGCCGGCGGTGGGTCTCGAGGTCGAAAGCGAAGGTAGACGCCCTGCGTAAACTGGCTGACGAGGGGATCGCCCTGGAGACAAATAGTCACAATCTCAGGAGCTATCCAGTCGGTTGTGAGGATTGCCTTCGAGGAGACTTCTAGCTTTGGGATAAGCTGGAGTTGCTTTCCCTGGGTGAGATGTGCTCTTGTGTCTGGTTGAGGCGACTTGTGACCCGCGGCAGGAGCAAAGGGCGCACGATTGATCGTCGTGACGTTTCCCAAATGCGTGTGTACCCCTGCTGGGGTGCGACTGAGACTCCACGAGATCACACAGACCAGGGGAATGTATATTATGCTGCGCTTCACAGGCACAACTTGCGATATTTCTTTTCAAATTGCAACATTGCATAACGTGTCGTGGGGTGTATGATTAATAGTTCCGCGCTCTGTCGATCGATCGCAACACGCCAACGCAACGTAGGCCCAAATCGTGGAATTGAATGGGAGCGAACAGAACTTTCGATTAGGAGGAGCCGGTGACCGAAAAGGAGTGCGTTGATCCGTGTTCCATCGCTTGCGACTCACTCGAGATGGGAGCTTGTCGATAGATGTGGGAATCATTCGATGCGAAGGTTTTCCAGGATTTTGTAAGTCCCCGATATTTTTTTATATTGCGCTGCGAATTCCTCACCACGAAGATCGGACCTAGCCGGATAGCACACTCCGCCTCTGCCATCTCAANNAGATCATCATCGCCCCCTCCATCCGGACCGAAGGTAAGCTGTTCCAGCGGGCCCAGAACATCGGGATGGCGAAGTCCTGATGATCGTAATCCTGGACTTCGGTTCCCAATACACCCAGCTTATCGCGCGCCGCGTGCGAGACCTCGGGGTGTATTCGGAAATCCACCCGTTCAACCTATCAACGGAGAAAATCAAGGAACTCAATCCCGTGGGGATTGTTCTTTCCGGCGGGCCTTCGAGTGTCTATGAGAATGGCGCGCCAAAACCTACGGCTCAGCTCTACGAACTTGGGATTCCGATCTTGGGGATTTGTTATGGCCTGCAGCTCATCGCTGATCAGCTCGGCGGCACGGTGAATCCTCTTGCGCGGCGAGAATTTGGGAAAGCAACGCTCACGGTCGACCATGCAGATGACCTCCTGGCCGGTCTCGAAGGCTCGACCACGGTCTGGATGAGCCACGGGGATGCCCTGACACGGCTCCCGGAAGGTTTTGAGCCGATCGCACATACGGAGAACGCCCCGATCTGCGCGATTCGTGACCGCCTGCGCAAGATCTATGGTGTGCAGTTCCATCCCGAGGTCGCTCACACGCCCGACGGCAGGAAGATCCTTGGCAATTTCGTTTTCAAAGTCTGTGGAGCAAAAGGAGAATGGACATCTGCTCACTTCATCGAGAGGTCGATTGAGAAGATCAAGGAGACCGTCGGTCGATCCCGTGTCTTGTGCGCCCTGAGTGGCGGTGTCGACTCTTCCGTGGCGGCGGTGTTGCTGCACCGCGCCGTCGGGGATCGGCTTCACTGCATCCACATCAATAACGGTTTGATGCGGAAAGGAGAGAGCGAGCAGGTCATCGACACATTTCGAAAGCATTTCCACATCAGCCTCACGTATGTGGATGCCTCGGAGCTTTTTCTCTCCCGACTTGCCGGTGTCGGAGATCCGGAGAAGAAGCGAAAGATCATCGGCAACACGTTTATCGAAGTCTTCGAGGAGGAATCCGGGAAGATCGCCCAGGGAAACGGCTCTTTCGAATTTCTTGCACAAGGAACGCTGTATCCTGATGTGATCGAATCGGTGTCGTTCAAGGGTCCTTCCGTGACAATCAAGACGCATCATAATGTGGGCGGCCTTCCCGAGCAGATGAACTTCAAGTTGATTGAGCCATTTCGCGAGCTGTTCAAAGACGAGGTAAGAGAAATCGGAAAAAATCTGGGTCTACCGACGACCCTCATTGAGCGGCATCCCTTTCCGGGTCCCGGCTTGGCCGTGCGAGTGCTCGGCGAGATCACGAGGGAAAAACTGAACCTCCTCCGCGAGGCAGATGAGATCTTCATAGAGGAAATACGAAACGCGGGATTGTATGATGAAATCTGGCAGGCGTTTGCCGTCGTCCTCCCCGTCCGTTCCGTCGGCGTTATGGGAGATGGAAGGACGTATGACTACGCTGTGGCTCTCCGCGCAGTCACAAGTGTGGATGGCATGACGGCTGATTGGGCACGCATTCCTCCGGATGTGCTGGCGGTCGTCTCCAACCGCATCATCAACGAGGTGCGCGGAATCAATCGCGTCGTCTACGACATCAGCTCGAAGNNGCCGCCGGCAACGATCGAGTGGGAGTAGAAGGATTGTTTGCCGCGGAGCGTATTAAGTGAAGAGGGGAGCCGGGATTACAATATCCACACTCGAACATTCATCGAAAGAGAAGTGTGCGGTTCACTGACAGAAATCTGAAACAAAAGACCTTGTGTGAGTGGAATGATTGAACTTCGCAACGTTACGAAGAGATTCGGCAGCTTCACGGCCGTCGACGACATCTCGGTCACGATTCCCAGAGGGGAGTTCTTTGGATTCCTTGGACCCAATGGCG
>DMMN01000217.1 GCA_003453835.1 Bacteroidota bacterium
TCTTTACACGTCATGGCCTTACCCTTCCTGGAACCGATGTTACCGTCGCCTCACCGCCTCAAATCCTTCTTTGGCTTCACCCGTGAGAACTCTCACTAACGCCCTCTCTTCGTCAACGATCCGGACCACCTCCACCAACGCTCTTTCCATTCGCATCGTCGATGGAGTCCCTCTGCTGTGGCCACTGTGGCCGTCGTGATCCTGAGCATCACTGTTTGGTTGCATCTGATGCACTTCGTAGAGGATGAACAGATCCCCCACATGCATGTTGGCACCCTACGGATACGTCAGATACACTTCTTGTGGCAGCCCGTCGATGACCTGAACGCGATACGACGTGCTGCATCCAGAAATCATGAGGAACGTCCCCATCACTGCGTAGAGTGACAATCGGTTTGTACGCATCATGTTGTCCTTGTCGTCGTTTCGTTGAACTAGAACATTCGTCCGCCAGCCCAGAAAGCGATCATCATCTCACCCATCAGTACTGCTCCGATGGCAACATACGGTGTCGCCCCGCCCATCGAGTGCATTCCGCCATTGTGGTTGGAGTCTTGTTCTGGCACCGTGCGGGTTGCTTCAACAATAATCTCTTGCTGTTTCGTGCCTTCGCCGACCGATCGGATATGGAACATTATTTGATGGGTTCCGGATTGGGCCGGCGTGAACTGAATGGAATACTTCCCCGGCATTCCAACTTCTGCGACATCGAATTCCAAATTGATATCATGTTCCCGTTCCGGAGGACGCATCGCCGCTGAATCGGCCATTTCATACATATGCTGGTGTGCCGGCATCTGCGGTTCCCCGACCTTGTGGAGGTACTCGGCGTGGAATAACACCTGTGCGCCCGAGACCGGCCTACCGGTCGACGCGTCAAACAAGCGGAGCGTCAAAAGCGTCGGTTCACCCATCGTCATGGGCGGGAAGACGGCGACAGCACGCACGCCCTCCGCCGTGACCTCCTTTTCGATCACGGGCTCGGCCGTTCGTTGGTGCTCAGATCGCCCGCCCATCATTCCCAAGTGCATGCAGGACTCGAAGACCAGAGCCGAAAACAGCAGCATGAGAACTTTCATAGTACTAGTCCTTTGTGTTTTGGTGAGTGTTGCATGGGATTGCGATCGTAAATGTGGAACCCGCGCCAAGCTTGCTCTTCACGGCGATTGTCGCGTTGTACGGCTGGAGAAGTTGATTACAGCTAGAAAGGCCGAGCCCTGTGCCGGTCGGCTCCTTTACGACCTCGGTCCCCTTGAGTGGTTTTGTTGTAAAGAAGGGGTCGAAAAGTCTCGGAATGTTTTGTTCAGGTATCCCGCAGCCAGTATCACCGATATCGACGTAAATGTTTTTATCATCGAACCGTGTTTCCAGTACGAGCCGCTTCGTCGCGGAATGATACATCGCATCCAGACCGTTGCGCACGATGTTCATGATGCTTTGACTTAAATCTGAGTACACTGCAAGCATCAACGGTAACTTTGGATCCAGTCGGATATCCTTCTCCACTTTGTGCTTGAACTCGATGTCGGCTTCGAGAAACTGCAATTCCTCGGCGATCAGGTCATTGATATTGATGAGTTGCCTTGCTTCTGTCTGCTCCTGGCGACTCTTGTGCAGCAGCGTGTTGATGATCATCTTCATTTTTTCCGCTGACCTAGCAATCATTTCGAGATCGAAGATCGAAGGATGTTTCTTCGTCAACACTTCACATGACAAGAGTATGACTCCGAGAGGATTGTTGAGGTTATGGGCAATCCCCTGCGCCAGTTGTCCGATTGCAGCAAGCTTGTGTTCTCGCATCAACTCCAGTTCATCCTCTTGTCGCTTCTTGATATTCTTCTGCAGATCATCAATCATCCCGTTAATGCTCTCCTGGAGGAGTCGGGTTTCTTCATACCCACCGACGTCAACATGCCGCAGAACCCCTTTCGATCCAATCGCCTTGACTTCATCAGTCAATTTCTGCATCGGTCGTGTCACCCGCTGCTCCGTCATAAACCAGGTTACCGTCGTTACGAAAAGACTGAAGATAACGAGCAACACCAACGAGAGCTTTACTTCGTTGGTAGCGTTGTTGTTATCCACTTGATGTTGCGCCATAAGCACAGCTGCGTTCGGTTGAATCGTGAGCAGGATCTCCTCCAATCGGCGGTGGAGACGGTCGAGTGACATCATCATCACCTGGTGGGTCCTTGACAATTCAACAGCCTTCCTTGTGCCGCCCGTTGGTTGAGTTCTCCTGAGGCTATCTCTGACCTCGAACATCCGGAGAACGAGACGCTGAAACCGTTGCTGTGTGACAAAGAGGGAATCCGAATCGGATGGTGTCATCAAACCGGATTCCCTGAGGATCTGTAGGGCACCATCTATTTCTTTCCGTGCATCTTGGGATTTCTCCATCGCCGAGACAATCTCATTCTCGTGGGACTGCGCAACTACCCATATTTGGTCGAAAATGGAACTCTGCACCTTTGCTGCCGCAATGAAGGAAGCCTCAATGTTCCGCGTGGTGGCTGTGCTCGATGCCTCGACGTTTTCCAACCTTCTCCAAACGAAGGTACTCGAAGCGAGAACACAGAGTATTATTACAAAGAACGCTAATGTGAGTTTTCTGCCTATGCCCCTAAACATGGTTTACACCTCTTGAATATCATCGGTGGACAACCAATTGAACTTCCCTGTAAGCAGGTACAGGCACTTAAGCCCTTCTTTGAGATTGTGATGTGATCTGGTCTTTCACGGGGCTTACACTCGCTCCGCATCCAACGAGCACCAATATCACGAGGAGAACTGCGCCGATTCCCATTTTTGTTTTCGACTTGGCCTCACTTTCGACATTGGTGTTCTCCGAAATCAAAGTTCGCTTGCATGCGCACTCGAAGTGACCTCTGTCGCCCGAAAGCAATGATTACAAGCGGAGCCGGTTGCGCCGTTCGATCGATAAGCGACCGTACACTCTCGACCTCTCGATCATCACACAGAAGCCTCAAGACCGAAATCTTCGGAATGGATGACACATACTCTATTACACCTACTTCTCTGATGCCGAGCGCTTGCAGTTCCTTCATCAGATGCTGGACCCTCAGGCCATTGACATCGGCAGTGATCTCTTTCGTAGACGTTCCCTCCTCCGAAAGCAGTCACCATCACTTTGATTTCCATCATCCTGGTTGACTACAACGCGCTTCACCTCAACTGTCCACTATCAAATGTTTTAGCTTCCTCCATTAATCTCTGGATGGGGCGAGCGACATTTCGTTCAACCAACATCCAAATCATGATGGTTACACCAATTGCCGCTGCTGCAAGCAGAAGCAGCGAGACCATCACCTCCTTTATCGACCGATCTAACTCTCCCTGCTTCTTGACGACGAGTTCCCTGGCATCCAGCTCGATCGAGCCAAGGACTCCTAGGAGCTGCAGCCTCAATCCGTCAAGTGATGCCATGATGCGAACGTGCGACTTCGACAATTCTAGAACTTTCAGGTGATGTCGCACATTTCCATACGTCGACAGGCTATCGACAATCTCGAACATCCCACCAGCGACACGATGGAATTCGTGCTCGATACCGACAAGTGAATCAACCCATGCCCTACTGGAGCGGCTGGTTTCTCTCAGGATTGACATCGCGTTTTGAAGATTCGCCCGGGCACTGTAAAAATCCCGAATGGCGGACGATGTTTCGCCACGATGCAACCGCTCCGCCGCCAACATCTCCTCCAGCATTGCGCTTTCGACCGTGGCTGCCGATTGGGAGGTCAGACGAATGTTCATCATCGTTTCCACGGTCGCCATTTTGAACGAGTTTGTGCGGAGGTAGACGAACGTCGCAACAACGAAGATGCAGATCGTCAGGAGAAGGAAGGCGGCCCTGATCCTTGCGGGCGTGCCGCGGAGCGTGAACGTGATGAGCTGTTTTGCACGAGATTCTTCCAGCTTACTTGTTCTCTTTCCCAGGGGGATTTGGCCCGGCAGCTTTGGATCGTACTCCTCCACAAAGAAGGCATGGTCTCCGGCCAACCCCGAGGTTCCCAAGCGGTGAACGACCTCCCTTACAGCAACCACATCTTCATCACCCGAGATCAGTTCCATTCGGGATATCTGTGAGGACGGCGAGAAGTATTCCGTGACCATGATCTCGGTGATGCCAAGCGCCTCCAGCCCTTCGACGAGCCAGTGCACCCGGACCGTGTTCACGTATGCTGTGATCTTTTTCACGTTCAATTTTCACTAGCCGACAACCGTGGCGGTCCACCACCATCAGACGAACTGGATCGCTGTCGGTAGCTTCGTTTGTGTCACTGGCGATCGTCAGTTCGGCTAGGATGGTCGTTCTTCTGCATGCGGGTCCAATCGACAAACTTCTCCGGATCTTCATCGAACACTCGCATGCAACCGAGAGCACAGAAGTAGTATATCGTGCCCCGATACTCACGCTTTCCGGCCGCTGTTGCCTCGTCGACCTCCATTCCACAAACGGGGTCCTTCGCCATGGTTCCCTTCTCCTTTGAAATCATTTGCCCTTGACGTCCGCCGCGCGGGCCTTTTGCGCGATATGCGAATGTCCGCCCGAACCGCCTTGATAGGTGATACCGCACCCCCACAAAGCTAGCAGCGCAATGACGGCCGCTAGGCTCATGTTCCGAAGTTTCATTGGTTTTGTCTCCTTCGTTTAGTGGTGTCCGAAGTGTCCGCCGCCTTGTTGAGTCGTGTCCAGCGTGGAGAAATGGAACATCATGTCATCAGCCATCGCGCCGATTCCATGTCCGCCCATCATAGCCATGCTTCCCATGCGGCTCTGCAGCACCTGCGTCAGTTCCCGTCCAAGATGTATCATGTATTGTATCTTCGAAGCCATCATCGAATCCGGCCTGAAGGTGCACAGGGTGCTGTCGTCGTTCCAAATGAAAGTGCCTGCAGTTGCGTGGTATTGGTCCATATGAAGCATCATCGAAGAATCTGCCATCGAATCCGACATTGTCCCGTGCGCCATGGTCGTGGACAACGCGCAATTGGAATCGGCCATGTCTTTTTCGCTGATGAGCCGAAGAGCGCGTTCCACCACCGCACGATCCATGGGCGACCTGAACCACAAGCCAACGGAAGCGTCAAGCCGAACTGCGGTGGCACCATCAGCGGGTGAGATTTCAAACTGTGCCTGATAGATCGAGGGCCCGGTCGTCGAGGCAGATTTGTCTGAACAACCAACCAGAACGAGACCCCCAATGGCCGATGATACGACAAACATTGTGATCGTTTTCATTCTGTTGCTCCGATTTCGCCGTGAGAACCTTTGGGTCTTCGGCCTTATTGTTGCGTCTCATAAAGCGGAGAAAATCTTCGTGACCGCCGTTGCCGATCACGCATGAGCCAGAATCCCTCCGAAAAAGCCCGTGATCAGAACAAGGAGAACGACAACACAACCAACCAGCAGGGCAAACCGACGAAGTGGACGCAAGGACTCGAAAGCAGCCCACACCCAAAGGGTAACTGCAGTGGAGATCCCCAGCCATCTGTGGACATCGACAACCCATTCTTGCGGGCTTCCTGCGAACGTCGGGGCTTGTGCGACGCCGGTGAAGTACGCGAAGAGGGAGCCCGTCGCTGCAATGAACACCAAGACGCGAACCGCAGACTGCAATTCCGTCCGGCGCAGGCTCACCAACGAGACAACGAACGCGGCGAGGGCAAATCCCACCGGAAAGTGAACGAGCTTGTTATGGAGGTGTTCCCGCAGCGCTTCCCACGGCTCCAGAACAAACGGCTGGTCTTTGTCAGGATGGTGCTCAGTGTCCGTCTCCGCGATCGCCAAGGAGTCAGCATGCATCTTCGCGACCGCGGAAGAGTCTGACGGAGCCACTTTCCCTGCGGTCTTCTTGTGCGCCCCTTTCCCGTGGCCGAAGGCGTCTGTGACACCGACGAGCAGCCCAACACAGAGCACCATGTTCGCAACGATAAACCCACTCCTTGTGTGCATCGCCATCTCTCGAATCTCCTTCGCTGATGAGGTTATTCCACTACGTATTCGAACTTAGCTTTGCGGGTTTTACTCCCCGCCTTGATGCTAAGGTCCAACCTGAAAGAACCCTTTTCGTCGAGCGAAACGCCGCCCCCGAAATGATCCATCATTCCTGACAAGTGAACGGTCGACTTCTTGCCTGAAGGAGCTGTTACAGCGACCATGATGTGGCCGTCTCCGTCAGCCTCATCCGGCTTTTGATCCCGGAGTTTCACCATTATGTGGTGGGTGCCTGCCATCATCATCTCCATCATCTTCGAGCGGTCCGCCCCTTTCCCATGCGCCATGGTGTCCTTCCCCATCGTACCGTGATCCATCCCTTTCATCCCACCGTCCATATCGTGGCCCATTGTCGCTGTATCCTTGGCAGCCCCCATCGTATCGTGCTTCATCCCGCCCATGTCGGACTTCATCCGCTCTTGCATCATCTTCTTGTGTTCGACCTGGGTCATCATCCACAACTGCACGCGCACTCCATCGACCGTCTGCTCGGCGGTGGGCTTACCCATCATATCTCCCGGCTTACCCATTTTGTTCTCTTGTTGAGCTGCTTGTCCGTGCTTGTGTTGCGCAAGCCCTGTCACGCTGAGAACGAGGGTCAATGCGCCAACGGGGAGAACACTGATCAGCTTCATGTGATGATGCCTCCTTGTAGTGAAAGAATGTGATTGAATGTCACTCCGTTAATTTTCCAGGAGTCTTCCTTCCAACTGGGCCTCTTTCCTCAGGCTCCAACCTTTCCAGAGGTAGTAGATCACCGGATAGACCGCCAACTCCAACAAAACAGAGGTAACGACGCCTCCCACCATGGGAGCGGCAATCCGCTTCATGATGTCTGCTCCGGAGCCATGACTCCACATGATCGGAACGAGACCGGCAATAATGACAGACGCCGTCATGATCTTGGGGCGCACCCGTTTGACGGCACCGTGATGGATCGCCTCCTTCAAGTCCTTCAAGCCTCTCATAATGCCCTTCCGTTTCCACTCGGCATACGCATGGTCGAGATAGAGCAGCATCACGACCCCCGTCTCAGCATCAAGTCCGGCAAGCGCAATGATGCCCACCCAAACAGCGATGCTGAGGTTGTAGCCCAGGAAATACAGAAACCAGAATGTTCCCACCAGCGAAAACGGCACTGCCAAGAACACGATGGCGACCTTGGTCACCGATCGGGTGTTGAGGTAAATGATGACGAAAATGATGAACAGCGTCATCGGAATGACATACATGAGACGCTCCTCCGCACGCTGCATGTATTCATACTCGCCGCTCCAGATGATGTTGTATCCGGGCGGCACCTTGATCTTCGAAGCGACGATCCTTTGTGCGTTCTGCACGTACGTCCCAACGTCGATGTCCTTGATGTCCACATAGACCCACGCATTGGGGCGCGCATCCTCACTTCGGACGACCATCGGGCCCTTGCGAGGCGTGATCGTGGATACCTGCGTGATCGGTATCTGCTCCCCCGTCGGCGTGGGGATGAGTACCCGCTTCAAGGATTCAAGATTGTCCCGAAGCTCGCGACTATACCTCAAATTGACCGTGTAACGCTCAAGCCCTTCCACGGTGTTCGTTATGCTCATGCCCCCCATGGCAATCTCGATGACATCCTGGACGTCGCCAACTGTCAGTCCGTAGCGGGCCGCTTCCTTGCGATCGATATCGAAATCGAGATAGTTGCCCCCCACCGATCGCTCCGCGAATGCGCTCAGCGTACCGGGAACGGTTCGCATGACAGCTTCGATTTCTTTCCCGATTTCTTGCAACGTATTCAGGTCTGGCCCGGAGATCTTGATTCCCACGGGGGTCTTGATCCCGGTGCTCAGCATATCGGTTCGTGTCTTTATCGGCATCGTCCAGGCATTCGTGAGCCCGGGGAATTGGATCGCCCGGTCCATCTCATCGATAAGCTTCGCAGTGGTCATTCCCGATCGCCACTCGCTCTCGGGTTTCAACATGATCGTGGTCTCGATCATGTCCAGCCCCGCGGGATCGGTGGCGGTCTCCGCACGGCCGATCTTGCCAAACACATGATGCACCTCGGGAAACTGCCGGATGATCTTGTCCGTTTGTTGCAACAGTTCCCTCGCTTTGGTGATGGACATCCCCGGCATCGTCGTCGGCATATAAAGCAGATCGCCTTCGTAGAGTGGGGGCATGAACTCCGACCCAAGGTTCTTCAACGGGAACGCCGTAACGGCAAGAAGCCCGAGAGCTGCCACAATGACCCATTTGCTGTGCTTCAACACAAAGTCGACAACGGGGGTGTAGATCCTGATAAGGAATCGATTGATCGGGTTTCGTTCCTCGGGTAGGATCTTTCCCCGGATCCAGTATCCCATGAGAATGGGGACGATGGTGATCGACAGGATCGATGCGGCGGCCATTGAGTATGTTTTGGTGAATGCCAGTGGCCTGAACAATCTTCCTTCCTGAGCCTCCAGTGTGAACACCGGTATGAACGAGACCGTGATCACGAGGAGGGAGTAAAAGAGCGCTGGCCCGACCTCCTTCGAAGCATCAAGGATTACCTGCCAATGGTCCCGTCGCTCCTCCGGCGGCTTTAATGCCTCGTGCTCGATGTGTTTGTGGGCATTCTCGATCATGATGATCGCAGCGTCCACCATGGCCCCGATGGCGATCGCGATGCCGCTCAGGGACATGATGTTAGCGTTGATCCCCTGCATCTTCATCACGATAAAGGCCATCAGGATCGCTGTCGGCAGCGTAAAGATCGCAACGAAGGAGCTGCGCGCATGCAAAAGGAAGATGATGCAGACGAGCGCAACGATGATGATCTCTTCCGCCAGCTTTTCTTTCAAGGTTTCGATCGCCCGCTCGATCAGCCCGGACCGGTCATAGGAGGGTTCGATCTTCACGTCATCGGGGAGGCCCTGCTTCAGGATCTCGAGCTTCTTCTTGACGTTTTCGATCACCGTCAGGGCATTCTGGCCGTAGCGCATCACGATGATTCCCCCTACGACCTCACCCTCACCGTTGCTCTCCGCAAGTCCCCGCCGCATCATTGGACCGATAGTCACATCAGCGACATCCTTCACATACACCGGCGTCCCGCTCTTCTTGTCGACCATGATGGGTATGTTCCTGACATCATCGGTCGACTTGATGTAGCCCAGCCCGCGGACCATAAATTCCATCTCGCTCATCTCGATCACTTCACCGCCAACGTCGTTGTTGGAGTTCTTGATCGCCATCTCGACCATCTTCAACGGAATATTGTAGGCGAGGAGCTTGGTCGGACCGACGGTGACCTGGTACTGCTTCACATAGCCGCCAATGCTGGCAACTTCGGAGACGCCACCGACCGTGGTAAGCCCATACTTGAGGTACCAATCTTGGTATGAGCGCAGCTCCTGCAGAGAACGCTTGTCGGAGGTGAGGGTATACATATAGACCCACCCGACGCCGGTCGCATCGGGTCCCAGTGTGGGGAGGGCTTTCGAGGGGAGTCGCTTCTGTGCGTAGTTCAGGTATTCCAATACCCGGCTTCGGGCCCAATACAGATCGGTCCCATCTTCGAAGATGACATATACCAGCGAGTACCCAAAGAAGGAGTATCCACGAACCACTTTGGAGCCGGGCACGGAAACCATCGACGTTGTCAGTGGGTACGTGACCTGGTCCTCAACAATGCGTGGCGATTGTCCTGGAAATTCCGTGTAGATGATGACCTGCACGTCGCTCAAATCAGGGATCGCATCGATAGGGATGGAGAGCATCGAATAGATACCCCAACCTATCAGGAAGAGCACGGCGAGGATCACCATGAATTTGTTGCGGACGGATGCTTCTATGATCTTTTCTAGCATGGTATGGACCCTTCAACTGAGCGTTGATCTCTTCTTCGGTGGTTACGGTTACTGAGCTTGACCAACATACTTCTCAGGGTTCGCCTTGAACTTCTCAAGGTCCTCCGCGCTGCAGAAATAGTACTTCTTCCCTTTGTAGGTGTTCGAAAGCTCTTCATCCCGCTCGGCTTCCATCCCACAAACAGGGTCAATGACCTTTTGGAGTGCCGCCGCATTCTCATCCTGCATATCATGGCCCGGATGTTCGCTCTGGTCCATTGATGTGGTCGTGTCCGGCATTTGATGCCCCTGGTGTTCGGTCCCGGCCGAAGCCTCCTCTTTCATCGGTTTTGACATATCCATTCCGGCGTGGCCGGCCATCTGGTTGATAGCCGCCTTCAGATTGCTCTCCGAATCGATGAGGAACTGAGACGACACGACGATCTTCTCCCCCGCCCTGATGCCGCCGAGAACTTGGACAAACCCGTTCGCGGAGACGCCGAGCTTGACATCGCGGGGATCGAAATAACCCCCTCCGAGAGACATGACTGCGATATTTCGTTCACCCGATCGAATGATTGCCTCCTCCGGCACCGCCACATCGTAGATGCTAACGGGGGAAGAAATTTTCACGGTTGCATACATGTCAGGCTTCAACTCGAACGTCGGCGTGTTCCTGACCTCTACCCGCACCCTGGCGGTCTTCGTCTCCATGTTCAGGTATGGATAGACGTAAGTGATCGCACCTTTAAACGCTCTTCCTGGAACGTAGGAGAGCTCAATATCCACCGGGCCGCCAACCTTGACCCACGGGAGTTCATATTGGTAGACTTCGGCGAGGACCCAAACCGTTGACAGGTCGGCGATCTTGTACAACTCCATGCCGGCCATGATGTTCTGACCTTTCTGGACCATCTTTTCGATGACGACTCCGTCGACTGGCGAGTAGATAGTCATGGTCTTGTTGGGCGTCCCTCGCTTTTCCAGCGCGGTGATCTCGCTCTCGGGGATATCCCAATATAGTAGGCGTCGCCTGGCGCTCTGGATCAGGTCCTCGGAGCCCTTCCGTGCCTCTTCGAGGCTGCTCGACTCGAGTTTGGACCGATACCGGAGGGCCTGCAAGTACTCCTCCTGGGTCGAGACTAGTTCAGGACTATACAGCTCCATCAGGGGTTCACCTTTGTGAATCTGCTTCCCCGTATAGTCGACATTCAACACTTCAACCCACCCCATGATCTTGCTGTTGACCGTGTAGACGCGTCTCTCATCATAATCGACCTTACCCACGGCCCGGATGGTCTTGTTCAGCCTTCGTTTCTCAACTTCCTCGACTTTCACGCCGATATTCTGGACGACCACCGGATCGATCTTGATCCCCTTCCCATCGCTTTCGCCTTCATAGACCGGCACCATATCCATTCCGCAATCCGGCGCCTTCCCTGGCTGTTCCGATGTAAACCACGGATGCATCGGATCCTTGTAGTAGACGATCTTCTTCTCGCCCGATCCGCTCCCCGATTCTTCATACACCGGGACGAAGTCCATCCCATCGGATGCCTTCTTCGGGGTGGCAGACGTGTTCTGGGGATTCATCGGGTCCCGATAGAAGAGCACCTTCCTCTCCGTGGGAGCAGCGTCGTGACCCGCTGGACGGAACAGCAGCCAACCGCCGGCCACGCCTAGGACAATGCTAACAATCGCAGTAATGACAAGCTTCTTCATGTCTCTGTACTCCTGCAAGATTTGGTTACCGTACGTTTGCGGCGATGTCGTCGATACTCATGCCAACAGCCTGCTCCAACGCGGCTTGGCTCGCCATGTAGCTCATGACGGACATATAATAGTCCAACTTCGACATGAGGACCATGCGATAGGCGTCGATGAGCATCAAGAACTCAGTTTTTCCGGTTTGATATGACGCGATCGTCGATTGAAGAGTCTGCTCCGCCTGGGGAATCACGGTGTTCTTGTAGAGCATGACCAGGTTCTGGTTCGTCTGCACTTTCACCAGCCCATCCTGCACCTCGAAAAGTGTCATGTTCCGCATGCTCGCATACTCATCTTCCGCCTTCTGAACGTTCAGCTCGCTTTCTTCAACCTTCGAGGTGTATTGTCCGCTCGACCACGGCGCGAGCGGGATGCTCACACCGATCATCACCGACCAGAAGTCGTTGCCCGTCATGGCCATATCCTTGTACATTACGCGCGCCATGACATCGGGAAAATACTCGCGCTTTGAGAGCGCCAGGTCAGCCTTGTTCATGTCGATGCCAAATCCCATTGCCTTCAACTCGGCACGGTATTCCAGCGCGAGAGGACGTAGTTGCTCAAATGTCCACCGCGGAATGTCGGCCTCGATATCGGCGACATAGCCCAGCGGTTCAATGGGTGACCGGCTCAAGATCGTGTTGAGCATGGATCCAACCACCTGCTTTTCCTTCTGAAGATTCAGGCCCTCGTTCACCAGCGTTGAGAGCTCGGTCTGGGCGCGCAAGATATCTTGTTGCTTCCCCATTCCGACCTCATATTGTTTCGATGCGATGTCCACGAATCGTCGCATGAGCTCCTGATTCTCGGCATTGATCTGGATCTTCCGCTGGACAAGGTAGAGTTCGTAATAGGCCGATTTCAGGTCTCGCAGCACCTTTCGCTCCAGTGCCTTGTAGCCCTGATCGACCATCTGGGCGTTGTTCTCCGCCATTCTTCCCATCGCGGAGAGCTTGCCCGGGAAGGGGAACATTTGCTGGACAAAGTAATCCGTCTCCATTCCGTCCTTGAGCGGGTTCGGAAAGGATTGCACCGGCGTCTGGAAGAACTCGACGCCAACTTGTGGTGCATCCCACGACGTCACTTGGTTCACACGCGTTCTGGCGGCAGCCGTTTGGTTACGGGCCGCCCGCAGTTGCGGATTATTCTGAAGAGCCTCTGAAATGAGTAACGCTAGATTCAGAAGTTTGCCCTCCTGCGCCCGTGCGAGCGAAGGGACAACCAGGGCAACAGCTGTTGCGTAACGAACGATGATCTGAAGCATGGGAGACCGCTCCTTGTTCTTGTGCTGAATGGACGCAGATGCCAACTCTGTAACGGTCGGTCCTCTCAGGACCATCACCATTGGTTCTTCAACGTCGGAGAGTTGCGAGGACTGCGTGACTCACGAGAGGATAGAGTTATCCCCTTGCGTGAATCTCATGCAAGACCGGAACGAGACCTAAATGAGGAAGGAATCGAAAAGGATGTACCTATCCACCGAGGGTGCGTGGATAGTCTGTGCAACGAAGGAGCTGTAGGAGGGACTGGCGGCCCTGACCAATCTGGGGAAACTGGGCGCGACAGCAAATGGGATCACGACAACGTTGGATTCCTGCCTGTTTCCCTTTTCGAGGAGAGCCTGTTTCAGCGCGAGCCCGCCTGCGAGCACATTGGTGTGGCACGTAATTTCGGGCTTGACAGAATGGCCCGGTTGGGTAGGAATCCGCTGATCGCAACCATCATGTTTTACGGTGTAGATTTTGGAGCAGCAGGAAGCTTCTTCCATTTGGCAGCGATGCAAGATCACTGTTGCGCCAGAACTCGCAATCATTACGAGAAAGGCCAGAAGAATTCTGATGAGCTTGATATTTTCCAGTAAGAGCAACATTCTATATCTATCTTGCCTCAATAACCGTGCCCACACCAAAAAGCCGTAAAACGCTCGAGAACCTTTGAACGTAGTATAAGCATACTTTCCCCAATTCGCAACTGCAAGAATCTTCAAAGTTCGAGTCTCAGTTTCGCCAACCAGTCCATATGACATGCCTAACTCTTGCACTGATGCGATGATCCGCTCGGCCCCGCGTTGCATCTTCTGCATACGAACCTTCTTGATTTTCCTCACCCCAATATACAACTTGGAGTGGGATTTGAAGACTCGGCCCCTAGCAGCCCCGATGATCGGCGGGCTTATTACGTCGACCATTCACGTTCTGGTAGTGACTCCCGTGCTCTTCAGTTTCATGAAGGAACGGGCGCTGAAAAAAGGCCGATTGCAGGCTTCGAAAATGGCGAATTGGATGAAATAGAACTGCACCGAACTCTTCTCACTCAATCACAAATGGAGCGAGTATGACCCGAAGAATCTGCACCTTTTCCATGTCTTTTCTGCTGCTGACAAGTACAGCCGCATTTGCTCAGAACGCTGCAACATCCCCCGCTTCAAAGCCCGCGAAAACGCAGGTGGACAGTCCACTCTATGTTTGTCCAATGCATCCAAAGGTCACTTCTTCCAAACCTGGAGAATGTCCACAGTGTGGTATGGACCTTGTCCTGAGTAAGAAACAGCCGGCCAAGAGAGCCAGTGATTCGTCGGCCACTACAGGGGCGACGAAGGAAGAGCTGATTGAGTCGGGAGAATACAATTGCTGCGTCAAGCGACCATGCGATGAGTGTTACAAAGAGCATGGTTCCTGCACGTGTTACAAGAGCGCGAAAATGAAGAAGACTGTCTGCGAGGAGTGTGGGAAAGGGTGGAAACGGGGAGAAGGGAATGTTCCCGGAGTGGATCCCGACAGCGTTAAGGGGAAACCGCACAAACACTAGCAGAGTGCTGAGCAACAGCATGCCGGATTCGAAGATACACCGCCAAGGCGCCAAGAAGACCAAAATACATTCGATTTCCGCAGTCTGTTGGGTCGATGCGCAACATCACGATGTCACTACTTCAGTCAATGTGTTCTTCGACGGAACACAGCGGAAGCGTTTTTTCTTCTGCCCACCGAGCTTGTCTATGTATCCGAGTATGAACTCGATGCTGTCGATCGTGGAACCGTTGTTTGTGCTGAACCTGATCCAGCCGGATTGACCGCCGTACAATGCATTGTTCGGACTCATTTCCGCCGCAACTCCTTGCGGGACTCTGAGCTTGAGACATTTCATGGGCCCGCCCTTGTTCGCGAAATGACATGTCACCGTCGAACCGCCTCCCACGTAATGCGTGAGGTGGATCTCCGGATTCACTTTGACGTGCTGGACCGGCGTGGTCTGTTGTTCCACCGACGGTACGGATTGACCTCCACTCAATTCGGACACGCGTGCGTGGATATCAAACTGGGTGGTAAGTCCTTCTTGAACATGTTCCGGCGTTGTGAAGTTCGCTTCAGACGCATTCCCGGCGAAGACGTCAAGAATCGAAGGACTGTATGTTTCGACGAGCTTGAATTTTACGGCAAGGAGGCCGTAACCAACGCCGAACATCAGTCCTCCGATATGTGCCCAATGCCCGACGCCGTCTTCGCTCCCCAGCGCCACCGCCGCAAAATCGAATATGTTCCAGTAGAGGATCATCCAGATCGCCTTGACCTGGAATCTTCCCGATCGCACGCCCATCATCATCGGAAGCGCGAACCAATAGTAGTTGTGGATGCGATTGTACGGAAAGAGCACGAGCACCATTCCGACGATGCCGTTGATCGCACCGCTCGCGCCAATTGCCGCATGCGCATCAGCGGAGAGGTGCGTTACTGCCGCGCAGATGCCCAGGATAAGGTACAGGAACGGATAACTGACATTCCCTACGGCCGCATTCACAGCGTTTCCGAACACCCAAAGAAACAGCATGTTCCCTAACAAATGGAAAATGTCTCCATGCAAAAACAGACTGCCGATAATCTGCGACGCATCCCAGTCACGAAGCACGAAGTCCACCAGATCGTCGTACGACACGACGTCGAAGATCGGCAAAAAGAAGAAGATGGATGTCGCAGCAATGATGACGGAGTTCGCGATCGGATACCTCGTGAACACCGTTTCCATTTTGTAGGGAACGAGGATCATCGGATGTCTCTACATGTGATGAAGGAACGGGCGGGGAGGTTACCGAACTCCTCCATGCGGATGGCACAACGTCTTCACATCCCTCCAGGCGGGACAAACATGCCGCGATCGCGCCGAATAAGTCGGTTCTAATGGTTCCAGTGTGGACAATAATTTGCGGTCTGTCAACACCGACCGGGGATTCTTTCTGTCTCAACCGGTCCGCAATCATTTTTGAGAACAACCCCTCTTGTGATCCGCGACCTCCGTATTCTCTTGTAGTAACAAAAATCCCGGCTTAGGCCGGGATTGTGTGTCAACCATTCTCATAATTACGAACATCGCCTACACGTCTTCCTCCCCCTGATGCCTTAAACCCGCTTCTTTGATTCGTCGCACAATTGTCAGCAGGAAACCCACTACAAGCGTCACAGTGCCTACCCAGACCAAATTGATGTAAGGCTTGACGCTTGCTTCAACAAGAAGGGTTTCTCCCTTCCGTGTCGCACCCGCTGCATCCGGAGGCAACTTCACCGCCACCTCCACTTTCGATTTGTCTCTGTCATCTCTGTCGGGTTTAACCTGGGCAATGCGAAGATCGATGGTTTTCCCGTCGGTCGTCTTGTACTGCACAGAGGGAAACTCCACTCCCTCCGGACCCTGCTTCATGACCAGCGTAATGTTTTCCTTTCCTTTTCCCTCTTCCACCCGAATGACCGCCCGTATCTCAAACCCCTTTCCTTCCAGCATCGCTCCTTTCTGGAAGTTGCTGAAATCGAAATCCACGAAGGAAAGCGATAACGGTCCCACCGCCACATTCGAGCCTTTTGCCAGCTCGATCGTCTGTTCCTTCGTCTCGTCGGTCGCCTCTTCCAAGGAAAGCGGCGCCACATAGAAGTCCCGGCTAAGATAGTTGATCAAGTCGGGATGGCGCATCACGCTCTGAGTGAATTCGCTGAAATACATTACCGGCGCTACTTCCCGCGATTTTCCATCTTTCTCGACTGCGACGACAAAGCCGAACTTGCCGTTCTCGACGGGTTTGTAGCCTTCGTAGGTCAATCGGTATCCCAGAGCTTCGACCGGTTTATCCTTCTCCAGCGATACCGTCCGCTTGCTGTCGTATCTTTCAGACGTCACGAACCCGATACACATGACGGCAATTCCGATGTGCGCGATTGCCCCTCCTGCAAACTTCGGGTTGCCGACATAGATCTCCTGCGCAACCTGTACGTTGGCCGCAAGCGAGAATCCCGAACAAAAAACGAAGAGGAGAATGAGAGGTTCTTCCCAGCCCAACAAGAGCACGATTGTCGTGACCCCCACCCCGACTACGGCGGGGACGAGCAATCGACGCAGGAGCGACATGACGCGCGACGACTTCCACCACAACAACTGGCCAAGTCCGGACAGTAATGTAATGACAATGCCCAGCGGCAGATTGGTCTTCACGTAATATTGGATGTCCACCGCGGAAGCCTTTCCCTTGGCGATCGAAGTGATGATTGGCGAAGACGTCCCCACGAGCACGAACAAAGCAACGAATGTCAGCGCGGAGGCGCCCAGGAACAGCGCAAAGTCCCTGGACAGAAGCGAGTGTTCCACCTGTACTTTCGGCATTTCGCGCATCCGGATAAAGAGAAGCCCGAACCCGATGCCTCCAAACAAGAGAATGAAAGCAAGCAGAAGCCAATAGACCCACATCCCCGGGTCGACGAACGAGTGGACCGACGTTTCACCCAAAATGCCGCTGCGCGTAAGGAATGTGCTGTAGAGGACGGTGATGAATGTAAGAAGGCTGAGGGCGAAATTCGTGCGAACAAACGAACCGCTCTTCCGTTGTGTCAGCGCTGTGTGGATGGACGCCACGCAAACGAGCCACGGAACGAGCGAAGAATTTTCGACCGGGTCCCAGCCCCAGAAGCCTCCCCAACCCAGCGTCTCATAAGCCCAATACCCTCCGAGAATAATCCCGGTGCCGAGTACCATGGCCCCAAACACCGACCACGGCGTCGAGACACGGATCCACGACGAATAGTCGCGCTTCCAGAGTCCTCCAATCGCCAGGGCATACGGGACTGCCATTGCCGAGAATCCCATGAACAGAATCTGCGGATGAATGACCATCCAATAGTTCTGCAGCAACGGGTTCAGTCCCTTTCCCTCAACCGGGAATCTTGCCCATATCTGAGTCGCGGCGTCGAGAATCACCACATTGGCCATGCCCGGCGGAATCGGTCCGGTCTGGATGAGGTCGTTGGGAAACGTGTTCCAAATAAGAGCAAATGGATTCTTGACGACCAACATCAACATGAGGAACGAAAGGATGAGCGAGTACACCGACATGACCTCGCTTTCATATCCTTTGCGCGATGTGTAGGTCATCAAGAAAACGCCGATCACGGAGGTGTACAAGGCCCAGAGCGTGAAACTCCCTTCCTGTCCTGCATACAATGTCGAGATAAGGAGCGAAAGCGGAAGGTCCGTCGAGCTGTAGTTCCAGACGTATGTGTATTGAAACTGA
>DMMN01000278.1 GCA_003453835.1 Bacteroidota bacterium
CGATTGGCGAACGCACCCGAGATGAATCCGCCGGCGAACACGCCGATCACTTCAAACACAAGCCAGTCCTTCAGCGGACTCTTCGTTCCATCGCCGATGTATTCCCCAAAGTACCTGTTTGCCGTGGCGTGTTCCGGCGTTACCGCATGGAGTCCGGTGGCAACGAGAGAGGAGAAGGCGCCTGATGCGCCGAGTCCCCTCCCCATGACGACGAACGCGGCAAGAAGAACCAGTCCCAGGCCGATTCCCGAAACGTAGGGATTCCAATAGGGCTGGGCCAACTTGTTCTCCGACGTCGCAGCATCCTCGAGTTCGCCAACCGATATCGATTCAGTTGTAGTTGNNATGTCATATGTTGTCTCCTTTTCTATTTCAGTAGAGCAGCAGAAGTCCAGTGGCTGGACTGGCCGGCATTGACGATGACGAAACGCAGGATCAGGCCGCCTGCGACGACGAAGATCGGAGCGATCTTCGTATGCCTGATCTTGCCGTTCACCTCGAGAAGTTGAACGATGAGCGGAAGTACGACGCCAAGCCCGATCACAAACACCCAGAAAACAGAGGCGAACGGACCGTCCAGAATCAGATGCGCGGCTTCAATGTGGACTCTTGTCGAAGTGAGCAGTCCGGTAAGGAATCCTCCGAACACAAACAGCTCGAGTGTCAGAAATGCATTGTCTGCACTGATCAGTAACTCTCGCTCGGCCTTATCCCAGGCAATCATATGGACAAAGGCTGCCGCCGAGGAGAGGCCGGAGACGAGGAAGAGCATCCAAAGCATAGCGCTATTCCAGAGCGGCCGTGCCCCGAATGAGCTAAGCAAGACACCGGTGTACATTCCCAGCAGCGTCCCGAGCACCATATTGAGCACCCCGATGTTCCGGATCGCCAGCTCGTGCTTGTTGATGAACGCCGACCACCGATCAAAGAGGGGAATGATGTTCTGGAATTGAGTTGGGATGCGAATGAGCGCGTTGAGAAGAAGCGCCGGATAGACGAGAACGAGGATCCAGGCACCCCACGACATCGGAGATGTAATCTTGAACGTTGTGTACAACCGCCACACAAAGAGCTTGTGCTCAAGATCAAGGAACAGAGCGAGCATGCCTGCGCTGAGAAGGACAAGGCTGATGTGCGGGAGATAGAAGCAGGAGAAGACGTTCTTCTTGTACTGGCCTTTGAGTACGAAGTACCCGGAGATGATCATGATGCCCGCAACGATACCGCCGATGAACAAATAGACGGGTATCTCCCATCCCCAAATGTGAAGGCCGGGATCGATCAGCTCGTTGTGGCGTGTTATTGAGCGCTCCAGCATATCTGCCTCACGTAAGATAATAGATGGTGGGGATTGTACCGGCTTCCGGCATCAAGGTGTGATGCCTCCGGGAGTTGAGGTGTCTGGACACCTCGCTGTTCGGATCGTCAAGGTCGCCGAAATGGAGACATCGTGTCGGGCAAACAGCGACGCACGCCGGCTCTTCTCCCTTCTCAACCCTATGGATGCAAAAAGTGCATTTGTCAGCATAGCCCTCAGGATTGATGAAGCGGGCGTCATAGGGGCACGAAGCGATGCAAGCTTTGCAGCCGATGCAAAGCTCGTCCTCCACCAAGACGACGCCTCCCAGATCATGGACGTGACTGGCTCCCGTCGGACAGCAATAGACGCACGGAGGGCTCTCGCAATGATTGCACCGCTCGCTCCGCATCTGCATATGGAGGTTTGGGTACTTACCCTGCGTTTCAGTCGTGATCCATACTCGATTGAATCCTTCTGGCACGTTGTTTTCTGTCTTGCACGCGACAACGCAATCCATGCAGCCGACGCATTTCGTCGTGTCGATCGCCATGCCGAATCTAGCCATGGAGCACCTCCGTCTCGATCGTGACGAAGTTCATGTTGATGCCGGTTCCTCCCATCAACGGATCAATCACGTAGCGGGTCAGCAATTGGGCATCGCTTGCCCCCTTCATATACGGATGCTTTAGTCCCTTAGCGTTGTGGCCGAATCCGTGCACCATATACACACAGTCCGGCCTGATCCGCTCGGTCGCTTTGACTTTGATGCGGTTGCTCGCGACACCGTCCTGATTCTTGAGCCTGACGTAGTCCCCCGACTTGAGCTCGTATCGCAGGGCGACATCAGCATTGATCCAGACTTCGTTCTCGTCCATCATATCGGAGAGGATTCGATTTGACTGAGTTCGGCTGAACGAGTGAACCGGTGCGCGGCCATAGAGTAACCTGAAGGATCCCGGAGGGCCTCCCGATGGGCGATTGTAGGTTGGGACCGGATCGAATCCCGCCTGCGCTAGTTGAAGCGAGTAGAATTCGATCTTGCCGGATGGTGTCGAAAACTCAGCCGGAACACCTTCATCGAAATAGATCGGTTGCCTGTCTCCGTGGAGAATCCCCTTCTTCTTGAGTTCTTCGAAACTCAGGCCGGCAGCAGCAAGACGCTGTTCGAAATACTCCTCGATCGTCTTCCAGGGGAAATAATGGCCGAGACCGAGCTTCCCACTGAGTTGCTTTGCCATCCACCAGCTCGGCTTCTGATCGTTCGGCGATTCCACCGCGGGTTGCCGCAGTGCGACGAACGGCTCCCGAAACCACTCGACATTAAGATCGTCAAAGCGTTCCAGATAGACGGACTCCGGGAGGACGACGTCCGCCCATCCGGCAATCTCGCTCGGAATGACGTCGACGACCACGAGGAGATCAAGGTTCTGAATGGCCTTGATCGTCTCCTCTTCGTTTGGAAGCGCGTGGATGAGGTTGGTTGCATACACGAACCATCCCTTCACAAGATACGGATTGCCTGTCAGCGTCGCTTCCCGTATTCCCGTTGTGAGGGTCTCGTGAGCGAATGGATATTTCTGGTTGGGGTTATCGACTTTCCCCTTCGAGGATTTCGGATACTCAGGATACGGGTAAGGAGGGACATCCATGCTGGCTGGATAGTAGAAGCCGCCTTTTCGTCCCCAGCTTCCGAGCAGCGCATTGAGCAATGCAATAGCTCTGCTTCGTTGGGCGTCGTCTCCGTACCATGTGACGTGTCGTCCGGGATGAATGAGCGTCGCGGGTTTCTGTCGCGCCATTTCCCTCGCCGTTTCGCGAATGATCTCCGGGTCGATGCCCGTTTCCGGGTAAGCCCACTCCGGCGTGTACTGCCCGATGGAGGAGACAAACTGGTCGAAACCGAATCCGTACTTCTGAACGTATTCTCGATCGCAGAGATTCTCCGTCACGATCACGTTCATCCAGGCGAGGAGCAGGGCGAGATCGGTTCCGGGCTTGATCGGGAGATACCATTTTGCTTTGCTGGCTGCGACGGAGTATCGTGGATCGACGACGATGATGGAAGCTCCTTGTTCGATCGCCTCGGCAAACTCCTGCACCTGCGTGTTGTGCATGTTCTCCCCGAGGTGGCTGCCGATCAGGACGAGGCAGCGCGCATTCTTGATGTCGGTTCGTTCGGGGGAACTCACATCCTCGCCGAACGTGAGCCTGAAACCCACGTCTCGGGGTCCGCGACATTGGGCAAAAGAAGGAGCCGTAATGTTCGGCGTCCCGAATGCTTTCATCAGATGCTTGAGAAAGTTGCCGCCGATGCCATGACTAAACAGCGCGGTCGCTTCGGGACCGTATCGGGCTTTGATCTCCAGCATCTTCTTCGCGATGTAATCGAATGCCTCGTCCCACGTGACTTCCACCCACTCTTCTTTTCCTCTGTCGTTCTTTCGAATGAGTGGTGCCCTGAGACGATCCGGATCAAAGTGCGCTCCGACGCCGCCGGTTCCACGGGGACAGAGGCGACCGCGGCTCAGCGGGTCCTCTGGGTTTCCTTCGATCTTCCACAGTTTTCCGTCGTTTACATACGCGATCGCGCCGCACTTCCAGAAACAGATGTCGCAGTACGTCGGGATTTTCCGAAGGCCCTTGGCATCCGGGGATGCCTTCGTCACAAGGTCGTCTGCACTTCCCACCGCTACGGTTCCGGTTGCAGCAATGCTGATGGTGGCGCCTGTTATTTTCAGAAATCTTCTTCTCGAGATCGTATTCATGCTGTTCTCGGGATGTTGGTTATGCTTGCTTTGATTTTTCCACAGTCAGTGATGTGTCGATAGACGGGACATTCGCGGCACGCCTGATTGCCGCACGCGCTGTTCTTATGTTCGTATGTCCAGCAAGGTTGTGAGTGGCCCTTATAGGCCGGACATCCCGCTCGATCTACTTCCGTGCATCTCACAATCTCCCAGCAAGGGATCATCGAGTAGATCGCTCTGATGGCAGGAATGCTGAACTTCTCCTCATTGATCGCTTTGCGAATGCACTTCAGCCGCTCGATATCGCTCTCTGAGTATCGACGCTGATTCGATTCAGCTTTGAATGAGATGAGAAGCCCTTCGCGCTCATACATCCGAAGCGTAAAGACGGAGACCCCAAGCATTCGCGCTACAGTGCCGATGGAGTAGACTGGCTGGNNCACGAGTGTCAACTAATATGCCAACAGCCGACTCGACCGAATCGCTCAGAAAACCGTTGGAGGGGAGTCTGGTTTCTTGACGATGCGAAACGGGGGCAACGGTCTCCCAACTTTTCGGACTCATGCGCCCCCCGAATGCGCCCTTTCTTGTTGCAAAAGGAGGATCTCAGTCGCGCTGCGCGAAGCATGATCGAAGTGTGCTCAGGGCGGCTGTCAGAGTGGAGTCTTCGGTTTCGCTCGCGAAATCGCGCTCGCTTTCCTTAGACTGAGTCTTCTCTGTTCGGCAGACTCGAGATGTCCTCTTCTTGACATCCGTGTCTGCGTTCTCTATCTTCCTGTCGGCATTCTTCTCCTCGATTCGACCACACCTCCAACGTTGCGTGCATTCGATGACTACATCCGTAAAAGTTTGTGAGCTCAAACGCAGGCCGGCACCTGTCCCTTCCCACCTGGCATCGTACCATGGTCGCGTCCGGATCATTCTTCTCCTTACTCTTTGCTTTAGCATCGGCCTTGCTCAACAGCGATCTTTCACCGTGGAGGCCGACGCGTTGTGGATTACTCCGGTCGGTTCGCTTGGGGACCGCTTCCTGCCGGCGCTCGGTGGAACGGTTGCACTAGGCATCGTCACGAAGAGCAGCCCTACTTGGAGTATTGGTGCAGAGTACTTTCTGTTTGAAAGGGAGAATAGCAGCAAGTTTGTGCTCACGAGAAGAGTCCAGGATGGGGGGACGATG
>DMMN01000189.1 GCA_003453835.1 Bacteroidota bacterium
CTGCGTTTGTCCGCAAAGCCCAATGGCGACTGGCGGAAGGAGGTGCTGGCGTTTCTCTATCGTCTGCGCGATGGAGGAACGCTGACCGACTGGAACCAGGTCGCGTTCCTGTTCCGCTCTGTAAAAGGTGACAAAGCCGTATCGTTGGCGAACTACCTCGAAGGGAACGGAATCCCGGTTTACTCGCCTCGTTCGAATCAGTTCATGGATCGAGAAGAGATCCGCCTCATGATCGGCGCGCTGATCTTCCTGTTTCCCCAGTTTCCCGATGTTCGCAAGTGGGCCGATGATGCTCACCTCGACATCTGGGATTATTACGATCAACGCTGCTTTAACCCATTCGTGAGCGAACTGCGAAAGCCGGAACATGCGCGCATGCTTGCCTGGGCGAAAAAACTTGCCAAGCGTCACATGTCGCTCGGGAAAAACACCGACTACGCGTTTGCTGGCCTCTTCTACGAAATGCTTCAGTTCCCGCTGTTCAGTCATTACTTGACCGAAGAGGCGATGAAAGGGGTCGACAAGGGAAGGGCGGCGCGCAACCTCGCTGCCTTCTCCTCTCTCTTGACCAAGTTCGAATACCTCCATTTCGTCAACGTGCTTAACCCGGAATATCTCGACCGGAACCTTCAAAACCTGTTCAACCAGTTCTTCCGCTTCCTCGGAGATGGCGGGATCAACGAATACGAGGATGACTACGAATACGCGCCGAGTGGATGCGTATCTTTCCTGACCATTCACCAGTCCAAGGGTCTGGAATTCCCGGTCGTGGTCGTGGGATCGATGGAAGCCACACCCCGCAAACAGCACACCGAGCTAGACGAGATTCTCGAGCAGAACTATCTTTCGCGCCCTCCGTTCGAACCGCTGGAACAGACCAAGTTCTTCGACTTCAGGCGCCTTTATTACACGGCATTTTCCCGAGCGCAGAATCTGCTCGTGCTTGCATGCCAGGAAAAGGAAGGGCGCGGCGCCACGCCGACGAAATATTTCCGAGATCTGTTTTCCTCCCTCCCTTCGTGGCGTGAACCGGCATTCCGTCCGGAGGCGATCCCGTTCGAACTTGTGAGGGAGATCAACCTAAAGCGGGAATACTCCTTCACCTCCCATATCACCCTCTTCGAAACGTGTGCCGAGCAGTACCGATTCTTCAAGGAACTGGAATTCGCCCCTGTCCGCGTCGGCGCCATGATGTTCGGGACGCTGGTGCACCAGACGATCGAGGACATCCACAAGGCGGTGTTGCGCGGTGAGGAGCACAAGGTTACCCCGGAACAGATCGACACCTGGTTTTCCGTCAACTACGCCATGCTGTCGAAGAAGGACCGGGTTTACCTCGCCCCTCAGACGCAGGAAGCTGCGCGCAAGCAGGTCCGTCGCTACGTCGAAAGGGAGGGCGGCGACTGGGGACGGCTGCGCGAGGCCGAAGTAGAAATCTCGCTCGTCAAGAACGATTACATCCTCAAGGGGAGTGTCGACCTGATCCGGGGAGAGAACGACACAGTCGAGGTGGTCGACTTCAAGACCGAGAAGAAACCCGATCTCGAGAAAGAGCGCGAGCGGATGAAACAATACCGCCGCCAACTCGAAGTCTACGCCCACCTGGTCGAAGAACGGACTGGTCAGAAGGTCAGCAAGATGCACCTCTACTACACGGGAGAATCGGACGGAAATCCGTACGTAAGCTTCACCAAGGATCACGGATCGATTAAGAAGACGATCGCGGCCTTCGACGACATCGTGAGCCGCATCGAGACGGGCGATTACAGCATGCCTTCTCGCCCCGCGAAGATCTGTCCCGAGTGCGACATGCACCACTACTGCGACCAGAAGTCCTGGAAATATCGGAACGAGGGGAACTAGATGCGGCTCAAGCAAGCCATCCTGAACGTGATGAACGCCGACACGCTTCGACAAGTCGTTGAGGAATACGAATTTGAAGTGGCCGACCGTCGAAGAATCGACCTATTGAGCGATGCGATCTCTCGGGCAAAGCGCACAAGGCCGAACGAACTGCTGGAGTACCTGAACGAGCAGGAGGTCAAAAGAGTTTGCGAGTTTATGGAGATCGATCTCACCGGGCGTAGACGGACGCTGATCGAGCGGCTGCTCGGTGACGTGGAGCAGCCGGAAAAGCCGAAACCGTTTTCGTTGGTTCCCCCCGGACAAAAGATTGAGGAAAAGCCGGGGGTGAAGAAGGAGTTCGTTGAAGCTGCCCTTCCGTTGCCGGTGACCATCCCAAAACCGGTTCCGACGCCGGAAGGCTCCTTCGAATTCGAACCAATCAAGGGCTACCCGATGCTCCACTGGCGGGGGAAGCGGCCATTCACCTCGACGCAGTATTATCCCGCGCAGTTGAAGGAGGTGTATGGCGAAGAAGTAAACGGTTGGCGGAACAAGATCTATTGGGGAGATAACCTACAGGTAATGAGCCATTTGTTAAAAATATTTAGAGGGGCAATCAATCTTATATATTTGGACCCACCATTTGATTCGAAAATTGAATACAAAAAGAAAATAAAATTTGGAAACGAAGAAATTGGAACAGGATATTCGTGTTTTGAGGATAAACAATACACGGATATCTGGGTGAACGATGAGTTTCTACAATTCATGTATGAAAGACTTATTATAATGCGTGAATTATTAGATGAAAGTGGCGTCCTATGTCTCCATTGCGATTGGCATAAAAGTCACTATTTAAGATGCATTTTAGATGAGATATTTGGCGGTACTGCATTCAGAAATGAAATTATTTGGTATTATTACAATAAGATGCAGGGAAATATCAATAGGTTTGCTTCAAATCATGATAATTTGCTTGTCTATTCAAAGTCTGATAATTTTAAATTTAATAAATTGAGAGAAAAGCGCGACAAACCAGTAAAACAGATAAAAAGAGTATGGGATAAAAATACGCAATCGTTGGTAAACGCAAAGGATGACGAAGGAAACATCATTTATATAGATTCAACACATAAAACTGTTGATGATGTATGGCGTTTGTCTATGTTGCAACCAGCTGATCGTATCGAGTTGGTGGGTTATCCAACGCAAAAACCCGAAGCCTTACTAGAGCGCGTAATACTTGCATTTTCTAAGCCTGGCGATATAGTTTTTGATGGTTTTATTGGAGCTGGAGTTACGCCTTTAGTTGCAGAAAAAGTTGGAAGAAAATTTATAGGTGTCGACATTAACAAGTGCTCAGTCGATATTACTATCAAATCAGTAGCCAAGCTTGGGGAGATGATATTAAATGACGATAACTATGTGCCGTATATTAAGAATGGTATTTACGATAATGAGAGAGTGGCTGACCTTGAGGACGATGACATTGGGAATAATGATAAGAATGTAGACTCAATCATTTATTATACTGGTTTTGAGGTTCATCATGTAAATCAATACGATATATTCCGTAATCCAGTTGAAGCGAAAGATTTGATTACTGAGGCATTTGAGATACAGAAACTCGAGAGAAATTCCGTCTTCGATGGCGAAAAAGATGGCCGGATGGTGAAGATATTACCGATCAATCGGATTACTACACGTGCTGATCTGAATGACCTGATCGCCGGCATGGATTACAAGGCATCCGAGGAGCGGCAGGCGATGCGCCACCATCAGCCGGTGGAGAAGATCCTGCTTGTCTGCATGGGGCACGAGCCGGACATCAAGGCCCATCTTCAGAAAGAAGTCCCTTACAAATTGGACATCGAGATCGTCGATATCCTTCGCGACAAGGCCAACCTCGAGTTCAAGAGGGAGTCGGTCGCCAAGGTTTCAATAAAAGGTGCGGAGCTCGTCATCGATCGGTTCTATCCGATGAACCTCCTACAGAAACTGAGCTTGCAGAAGGAATCGGTCACCGAGTGGCGGGAGCTGGTTGAATCGGTGATGGTCGACTGGAATTACGACGGAGCGGTACTCCAGCCGGCGATGGTCGACATTCCTGGCAAGAACGTGCTGGTCAAGGGCCGCTACAAGATCCCGGACGACGCCGGGAACATCCGGGTGAAGATAACAGACCTGCTCTCCGAATCACTGGAAGTGGTTGTCGCCCATGGCTAGAGCACGGAAAGTCGAGGTCACGCTCGACTTCGCCTTCTTTCGTGCCTTGCTGGTTTTTTACCGGCTGAAACGGGGCGAAGTGCGCAAGTATTACCGCGACTTGACCCGCAAATTCCTCGATTTCAACGACCCCACCAATAATCCAAAGGCGTTTCTTCGCCAGCCCCAGTTCGAGGCGCTGGAGATGTACGTCTTCCTGAAGGAGTTTCTAGGCAATGCCCCGGTGCAGGATATCTTCCGTGATTGGTATGCGAAGAAGGGAAAATTTGCCGGCCGATCCGAAGGCGGTGTGTTGCCGGACCATTCACAAGGCGACCTGTTCGACAAGGTGACGGAGGAGCAGTACAAGGCCGTTTTCCAGCAGATGAGAAAAAACACCCGCGTCTATCCGAACTACATATATGCACTGACGATGGGGACGGGGAAGACGATCCTGATGGCCACCTGCATTTTCTACGAGTTCATCCTGGCCAATAAGTGGCCAAAGGATAATACTTATTGCCACAATGCGCTCGTCTTCGCGCCGGACCGCACCGTCCTCCAGTCGCTCAAGGAAATTCAGTCCTTTGCGATGCAGAAGGTGGTACCGCCGGAGTACGTCAATTTCCTGTCTGCCCACATCCGATTTCACTATCTCGAAGACGCGGGAACCGTTCTTTCGACGCTGGATCGTTCGCGATTCAACGTGATCGTCTCCAACACCCAGAAGATCATCCTGAAGCGGCAGAACCGTGAGAAGAACCCGACGGAAAAACTGTTCGGCTCCGGCAAGCCGACCTTTGATAAGGGATCTGTCTACGATGCGGCATCGGATCTTTACGATTTCGACCAGCCCGAGGACGAAACCGAGCTGACGACCAACCAGCGATTCGAGAAGCTGACTCGCCTCGAACAGCTCGGCATTTATGTTGACGAAGCGCATCACGCCTTCGGCAAGGCGCTGGCGAAAGATATGGGCGTCGGGACGACCGAGACGGATAACAGTCTGCGGACCACGATCGACCTGCTGGCCCGAAGTCTCGAACGGGCCGGAACGCACGTCGTCGCCTGCTATAACTACACTGGCACGCCCTACGTGGGACGGGAAGTGCTTCCGGAGGTTGTCTACGCTTACGGGTTGCAGGAATCGATCAACAAGGGATTCCTGAAGAAGGTCCAGCTTCACGCTTACACGAACCCGAAGAGCGCGGAGTTCGTCCGGATCGTCATCGATTACTTCCTGAAGGCGACGGACGGACTCCGCCCGGAAGGGATGTTGCCGAAACTGGCGTTTTTTGCCGCCACGCTGGACGAGGTCTCCAAGGAGCTGCGCCCAGCGGTCGAACGGGCATTGGAGCAGCGCGGCATTTCCCGTGACCGGATCCTTGTCAACGTCGGCGACGAAAAACAGACAACGAACGACGACATTCGCGAATTCAACCGGCTCGACAGTTCATCATCCGAAAAGCAGTTCATCCTGCTCGTCAACAAAGGTCGCGAAGGGTGGAACTGTCGCTCCCTGTTCGGCGTGGCACTGTTCCGGGAGCCTAAGTCGCGGGTATTTGTCCTGCAGGCAACGATGCGGTGTCTCCGCTCTGTGGGCGACGTCCAGCACACGGGCCAAGTACACTTGACGAATGAAAACATCGAGATCCTGAACGACGAGCTTCAGCAGAACTTCCGGATCAGCGCAGAGGAGCTTCAACAGGTGGCGTCCGACCGGGAAATCGTCCAGGTGCATGTGGGCAAAGAATCGGTAAAGATCAAACTGAAGCGGGTCCGCAAATCGTACGAGATCGAGGAGAAACGATTCGAGTCGGGGAAGGCCCTTCTTCCGGAACGCGAGGATTTGCAGAAGTGGCATGACATGACAAAAGGATACCGGCTGCTCCACATCCAGCGCGAAGGGCTGACGCCTGTTGACGCCGCCAAGTTGGACCCGGGCAAGGTCGAAGACCTCACCTCGATGCGAGAGAAGATCGTCTTCAGCGATCTGATGCTGGTCGCGGAGATTGCCCGCTACCTGAACCGGAATCCGCTGGAGATCGAAGAGATTCTTTCCGAAACGGCGGAAGGAATATCAGGCATTCTTGCTCCTGTCAACGAGTTCAACGAGCTTCTGTACGACGCAGTGATACCGCGGCTGTTTGACTCTCTGTATGCCCTGAATGAGAAGGATGAGACGGAAGAGCATGAAATCGAACTCATCAAGGCGCCACCTTCGGACAAGGGTTACTACGAGGTCACAGCGCGGAAGAGCCTGATCGTCCGGGAAACGGATCAGGGCGTATCAGCGTATCGGGGAAAAAGTTTTCACCTGGATACCTACTGCTTCGACTCCAACCCCGAACAGACTCTTTTCTGGGATCTTCTCCGAGAGGGGAGGGGCAACAAGGTCTATTTCACCGGC
>DMMN01000207.1 GCA_003453835.1 Bacteroidota bacterium
GTTCTGTATTCGATCTGTGCGGCAAGCAATGCCGAGGCTGCTCTGTCATACGTCGTGCGATACTCTCTCTCATCCAGCTTCACAAGAAGCTCTCCTTGTTGCACGTATCTGCCGTTGGAAGCAGTTATGGAAACGATCTCTCCTCCAATCCGCCCAACGATCTCCACTTCCCGGTTTGCCCGGATGGTGCCGGTGGTTTGGAGGAGTTTGATCAGGTCCCCTCGCCTTGCGAGGCCTGTTTCTACCGGAAAGACCACTTCAGCAGATGCCGAGTTACCGGGGACAGCAGGGGTAGCCTGATCGGGAATGAGGGAATTATCGGCTGTTTGAGAGGGGGAGAGGAACACCAACCAGGCGGCTAGTGCGACAACAGACAAGGCAACGACTGTGATGAGGGACTTGTTGAAAAGCCGGCCANNAGGGTAGGATTTAATTCGTGGAATGTCAAGGTTTTTTTTGATGAGGGGACATTCTTGCCTCCATTTGTTATTGGGTATTTAGCGGCGCATCATAGAGTCCTTAACGCAACAGTATCAGTTTTCTGGAAAGCAGAGCGCTTTCAGTCTGCAGGCGATAAACATATACTCCGCTCGCCACCGCCGATCCCGCAGAAGTCTTCCCATTCCATTCGATCTTGTGCACGCCTGGCGACAGCGTCCCTTTAACGAGCGTAGCAATCTCTTCTCCATTGATGTTGTACACTTTCAATGATGCGGCCACCTCTCTCGGAACTCCAAACTGAATTACAGTCGAAGGATTGAACGGATTCGGATAGTTCTGAGACAACTCAAAGTTCTTCGGAATCGAACTCTCTAACTGCGCAATTCCTGTCGGTGTGGTGATCGTTGCGCGAATGAACAGGGTCGTTGCGAACGGCGGCTGCATCGCGTCAAATGCAGTCCACTCCGCTCGCGTCGGATCGTACTCCCACGCGCGGCCGTTGGATGTCCCCACGTATCCAATGAGAGGCTCCGTGGTGCCATTGTAGCGCACGCCCACAAAGAAATCCTCGCTGCTGGTGTTTGACAGCGACAGATCAAAACTGGAGACATCGATGTCATTCCAACCAATACGAGGAGTGTAGCTGGAACCAACGTACATGGGACCCTGAGCCGGAACACCAGCCCGGACCGTGCTGCTGGAGTATATCACCGGTACAAAACTCCCTCCTCCACCCGTCTGATCACCGGTTATGTAGTAACTCAGCGCGAGAATTTTCACAGATCGGCTGGGCGCGGTCAAACGATTGGCGATGACCCAACCGTCATTAGGCCGAGGCTCGTACACGCCACCGGTTGGAGAGCCGCTGTCATAGGATAAGACGGTACCGATTACCGGCAAGGTGATGTTGAAGCTGGCGCTAACAGCGTTGTTGAGACTCCCGCTGGTCGCAAGGAGAGTGTAGCCGACTCCCGCTTTGTTAATGGAGAGTGTGGAGAATGTTGCTACGCCATTGACAGCGGCAACGGAGGTGGTTCCACTAAGTGTGCCTGCTGATGGATTGTTCGCGATGGCGATCGTAACCGTTGCNNGCCGCGCACGGCGGGAGTGATGAGCATTCCCACCGGTGTATTTGTCGGCTGCGTGAGAATGGCAAGCTTCGCGGGAGCGTCCACTGTGCTGGAACTGCCCGCACGAGCATTCAAGATAACTCCCCCTTCTCCTGCGATCCATACGTTGTTTGCGTCCACAGCTTGCACAGCCCAGTAGTTCGTGTGCAGGCCGCTGGATTCTCTCCGCCAGTTGACCCCATCGGTTGTTGTGACGAGGGTTCCAAAGAATCCGACAGCGTATCCTGCAGCGACGGTCGAAACAGACAGCGAGCGCAGAGCATTTGTCGTTGGGGAGATCTGCTGAAGCCAGTTGGTGCCTCCATCTGTTGTCTTGAGTATGACGCCGTTCGAACCCACAATCCATCCCGTCGAGTTGTCGATGAACTCCACATCATAGAAGGTTTCATTGACAGGCGAAACCTGGGCCGTCCAGGTTGCTCCGCCATCGCTCGTGCTAAGAATAGTGCCATTTGCACCGGCTGTCCATCCCTGTTGAGGATTGATGAACGCAACGCCGTACAAGGTGCTTAACGTGGATGCGGATTGTTGTGCCCAGCGAAGGCCACCGTCGGTGGATTTCAGAATCGTCCCGTAATTGCCTGCCGCCCAACCGGTCGCGGAATCAAGAAACTGGACGGCTTTCAAGTTGTTGATGGTAGGATTGGAAACAGATTGCCACGTCGCTCCTCCGTTGTTCGTGAGCCAAATATCGGATATGTCGCCGACGATCCAGCCATGCAGGCTGTCGACAAAAGAGATGGAGTTGAGATTGCCGCCGATGTTTGCCGGAACCTGTTTCCAGAGGAGCCCACCCGTTGACGTTTGCATGATCGTGCCACCGGTTCCGACGGCCCATCCTTTATCCTTCGAGATCATCGCCAACGAGCGGAGATTGGCGTTCGAATTGGTTGTCTGTTTTGCCCAGCGCACGCCGGTGGTTGCATTCTTCTGGTACCGAACCGAAGCTCGAAAACCGGGTGTGCCGCTCATAAGTGCCCACTGCGTCCCATCAAACCGCAGCGCTTGACCCCTCTGCCATTGAGAATCGTAGTAGAACTGCAGTCCGACGGTAGAAGGAGAAGAGAAGACAACGTGGAATTCGCCGGTAACTGTGATCCCAAGCGAAGAGACATCCACCAAGGCCGGGTACGCGAAGTCAGTGGCAATCGTGTAGGTCACAGATCCCAATTCTGTTCCCGGTAATCCGAGGGAGTCGCGATGAACAGATAGAATAACTTGTCGACCTTGTTGCCGGGCACCGTAGATAAATACAAGCTGCATAATATGAGCGGGAGAATTGGCTGGCGTAAAGCGGAGGCCGAACTTCTCGTTCAAGGAAGAAGTTGAGAATGTCGGGAGTGTCCCGAAATCGATCACATCGGCATCAACAAGCCGATCGTACTGAAGCAACTCTGAGGCGTCTTGCGAGACGGGAAGAATTCCCGCCTGTTCGTAGGCAACCGAAACTGTAGTTGTGTCGATTCCCAAGTCGCGCGCTGCTCGCACTGAAGCATTGCGCGCATCGACAAATTGGGAGCTTGACACCAAGTAGACGGTGAACGCCCTGTAGAACACACGAGCCGCCCCTCGCCTTCCAAGGGACTGTGAGAGGTAATACATCACTTTGTTGTGAATGCCACTGTTGATGTGGACGCCGCCATTGTCGAAGGTTGCGTACGAATACTCCGACATGTGCGCAGGCTGATTTCCGAATGGCGGCAGAGGGAAGCGCGTGTACCCGTTGTGGGGATTCACAAAGCTTCGTATGTAACCCGGCTGAGGCAGTGTGATGTCTTCGGCCACCGTCCAGTCAAGGGAATCGAACGCAACGGCCATGATATCGCTGAAGCTCTCGTTCAACGCGCCTGATTGATCAAGATAAATGAGATTCGACGTAGCGCGAGTGATACCGTGAGTGATTTCGTGCGCGACAATGTCACTTGCACCAGACCAGGGTAAGAACGTAACCCCGTCGCCATCGCCAAAGAAGAGCATGTTAAGATTGAAGCTCCAGAACGCATTACTGTAGTTCGAACCGACATGGACGTGAGAAACAAGCGAGCCGCCCGCTCCGTCCCAGCTTGAGCGCCCGAACTGGCTCTCAAGGAACTTGTAGAATTCACCGGAATAATAGTGAGCGTCCACAGCCATCGGATCCCCGAACGTCGAGCTTGAGCTTTCAACAATCGATCCCGTTTGTGAATCTTTCGTGATGATATTCCCCTTCTGCTCGCTGCCAACGATGCCGTTGCTACCAAACATCGAACGGGTCACATCAATCATTCTGAACTTTGCTCCCTGCTGATAGACGTGCAGGATCTTCGACCGCAGGTCAATCCCTATCCCCGATCCTTCCACGGGTCCGTCATAGGGAGTCTGGTTGAATCGCAAGAGAATTGCCCCCGTGTGCGCGTCGAGAAACACCAGCCAGTCGTTCTCAGGTCCCTGAATGACTTCAGCTTTCCAGGCGAGACGGGGAGAACCTCCACGCACAATAATGCAACGCCTGAGAGAGACCACTTTGTAATCCTGACCAAAAGAAAGGCCGACACGCAGCAAAGCATCCGTAGAGTCCACAGAAGGTAAGACCGATAGACGTGGTGATGGATGGGTCCGACCGTTAACTGCGTAAATCGATCCCTGTAGATCAACGTGGATAAGAAGCTCGCTCCCCCACACTTCCACTCCGCCATACCGCTGTTGAATTCGAACGTGACGCGAGCCAAGTTCATCGGCGAACTCGTTCACGATCGAGAATTCGTCGTCCGCGCTTTCGATGCCGAACAGCGCCGCAAAGCGTCCGAGGAATTGGGTGGCAACCTCCCTCGTGGGTAGAGACGAAGGAAGAGAAAGTGTACCTTCCAGGAAAGTTGGAACTGTGCCGGATTCGTTCCATTGTACACGCGGCGGAACGCCTGTGGAACGCTCGATCTGTTTGAGTAGGAGTTGCTGAACAGACCGTACTTGTGATACGGCAACGGTAGCTACCAACGAAATGCTGACGAGCGAGACGGACAATCGATACATAAGACTGCCTTTCGATGAATGTGTCTACAAGTGAGCATAGTCGGGTGACCGAAGAATGATCCCGGCGGGGGGCTCAGGCCCTGTTGGCATCATGAGCCCCAAAGCGTGTGCCAAGCCGAAATGGTCTATTTGCTGTTAAGAGTCGATTCGGGGACCAGCCAGGTGTGCAGATTCTACAAATGATCTGAGGCAGCTACTCGCCGATCAACGCGAAACCACCAGCTACAAGCGTGGCACTCGACCAAACACAGGATCTGTATCACCTGGCTGGCTGGTACCGAAATACTTCAATCACTGGGTTCGGGAGATTCCCGGATGTATCCTGGCTCGGCTGCTTCACGATGTAAGCCAATCTGCTTTTCGCGAGGACGATATGATCCGGTGATTTGATCGCGTTTCGAACTTGAGTGTTCTTGGTAGGTTCAATAATCTCGATGGCGTACACTCTGTCGTGCAGATACTGTACCAACAGCTTGTCGTCATCCAGGAGGAAAAGCGAGATTGTGAGCGACTTTCCTTGAGTGATCCTGCTAAAGGACCCAGTAATTTCTCGAGTATTTGGTCCGACATCCGGCAAATCGTCGGTGATTGGTTTGTAGAAGGATGGAGATCGTTCTATCGCTTGAATGAGTCTGCCCTCAAGATCGTATTTCAGTAACTTCGGGCTTGTAAGGTCTACTTGGTAAAGATACTTCTTCTTGTCAAAGACCAACCCCCCGCCCCCGTCGTAGCGACCGATAATTCTCTTGAACTGATCGGGAAACTTCCCAAATCGACCTAACTCTCTTCCAAAGCTATTCATTTTCTTCAGGTAGTTGCCATCTTCTGCCGCGTAGTAGCCGTAAATATTTCCGTTTTCATCAAACGTGATGTGGTTGGGAGCAAGGAAAGATCTGTCGACACTGCCGAGACACTCTCCATTGCTCTTGAACAGGAAGCCCCAGGGCGCAGAGTTGATGAGAAAGATGCTTTGATCATGTGCGAAGACGGCCTTTATTGGAAGCCATCGAAAGCCGGGATGACATTCGCTCGCGTTGAGAGTTTTTTTCAACCTTCCCTTCTCATCAAAGATATGCACACCTTTTCCTATGAAATCCGTTACCAAGAGATTGCCGGCGCTGTCTACATCGAGATGGGACACTTGTCCTACAATAACATCCTCACTGAGCGAAACGGTCTTGATCTTAACGAAGTGCTTTGAGAATGCGTCAAACCCAGTCGTGTCAGTTTTAAGAGGCACGCATAGGCTAAGAGAACAGTTTACTAGGTTCAACCAGAATGTGATTCGACTCATCTGCTGTTAGTCATTGGAGAGTGATGAAGGATCTTGCTGTGAGTTTACCACCGGCAATAGTAATCACACATGTATGGCAACCATACACGGCTATTTCTATTTTTGAAAACCAATGTCCAAGGCCGTACTGGGGGATCACTCAGGATACGGAAAACAGGTTGGATTTAGATGGCTGCACTCCCTTCCGGGCATATAACATCCAGCCATGTACTCATTGGACTTGCACAATCCTACGCCTGCTCCTATACTCACTTTGTAGTTTTGTTCTTCTTCAGCGCGAGCATTGTTGAGGGTGATTTCGAAGCTTGCAGAGATAAGAAATGCAAGAGCGGTCAACAACACG
>DMMN01000009.1 GCA_003453835.1 Bacteroidota bacterium
GGGTTCCCGCCGATGCCTTCTTAGCAAGCACCGCGAGGATGAATTCCGCTGGCGACTCGACAGGAAGTCCTTCGCCTTGTGTAACGAGCAAAGGCCAGGCTAACTTACCAGAACATCCTGCGTATGTCAAGACGGTCAAGATCGCCGGCACATGGACTCAAGCACTGATACCCCCCAACATACGTTCGGTCAAGTAATCCGAGATTTCATACAGACCGTCTTCAGCACACGGTTCTGGAACAGTGTGAAGGGGGACGTGCGCGACATTTACACGTTCTATCTCGACGAACAAAGTCGGAAAGAGCTTGGTCAGATGAAGCCCATCCGTCGTTCTTTCAGGACGGCCTTCTTGATCCTTCGTGCGTTATACTCCAAGCTCACTCCGCTACGACAGGCCCTTTTCATTCTGAGCCTCGTCTTGTTTCTCCTTCCGCAAACTCAATGGTCAAGTGATCACCAAACGTTCAATATGCATTGGGCTCCCTTCGGATTTCTCGTCCTTCTGTTCATCTTGCTGCTGGAGTTGAAAGATAAGCTGCTCGCAAAAGATGAATTGAGGATAGGACACAAGGTGCAGGAAGCTCTGATGCCGCGTGAGACGCCAAAGCTTTCGGGCTGGGACCTCTGGCTCTTCACCAAGCCGGCGAATGACGTAAGCGGAGATCTCGTTGACTACTTGTCACTCACAAACCGCTCACTCGATGTGACCCTCGCGGATGTTGCGGGCAAGGGTCTTGGCGCCGCATTGCTTGCATCGAAACTCCAGGCTACGTTGCGGGCCCTGGCGCCGGAGTTCACTTCGTTAAAGGAACTCACAGAGCGTGTCAACGCAATTTTCTGTCGCGATGGACTCCCCAGCCGGTTTGCAACTCTTGTCTATGCTCGGCTCGAGACCGACTCGGGAGCTATCCGATTGATGAATGCGGGTCATCTCTCACCGCTCATTCTCCGCCCACAATCGATCGAGCAGCTTCCTCACATCGCGCCGGCAATCGGTTTGACGTCCGAAGCGAAGTTTGTTGAGCAAGAGATCATCCTCGCTCAGGGCGAGTATTCCATCCTCTTTTCAGACGGCGTCAGCGAAGCCCGCAATGAAACGGGAGATTTCTTTGGAGAAGAGCGGTTCCGGGCGCTCGTGTCGAGTCTACGCGGACTCCCGGCTGAGACAATGGGCACGCGCATCATTGAAGAAGTGGACCGGTTTGTCGGGAGTTCTCCGAGAAGCGATGATATCTCGCTTGTAATTGTGAAAAAGCTCTAGGGAATCCGTTCACCCGATGTATCTTCTTTCATACCTCGTGTCCTTCATTGATCGGGGCGCCTGAAGGCAACCCACGCGTCGTGCAACTCCTCGCGCTAGCTATGCCTGATCGACATGATATCCCCGTCCTTCACGATGTACTCTTTCCCCTCAAGTCTCCAGTGGCCAGCCTCCTTGGCTTTAGCAAACGACCCCGCATGAGCGATGAAGTGATCATAATGGACCACTTCGGCGCGAATGAACTTGCTGACAAAATCCGAATGGATCACACCGGCGGCTTCTTGAGCGTTCATCCCGCCCTTGATGGTCCAGGCTCTGCACTCGTCTTCACCGACGGTAAAGAACGACAGAAGTCCGAGGAGCGCATACGCCGCTCGAATGAGCGAATGGAGTGCAGATTCCTTGATCCCATACTCGTCCATGAAGAGTCTCGCTTCCTCATCGGGAAGCTCCGACATCTCCATTTCGATCTTTCCAAAGAACGAGACAACTCTCGCATGCTTTCCCTCCTTCTTCCCTGCGACGAGTTTCACGATTTCACTCGCGGTTCCGCGCTGGGACTCGTCAAAGTTAAGCGCGATCAGCATCGGTTTGACCGAGAGGAATTGATACGTCTTGAGGACGTGCGTCTCGTCCTTTGTGAAGTCAACTTCCCGCAGAGGTGTCTCACTCTCGAGGTTCTTGTGGCACTTCTCAAGCAGAAGCAACTCGCGCTTGAGGTGCTCTTCCTGTCTCTTTAGAAGCTCCTTTCGGATTCTGTCGATGCGAGTTTCGACGAGCGAGAGGTCCGCCAGAAGGAACTCCGTTTCGAACGCGGCGATATCCCGCAAGGCATCGATGGTGCCGTCCGGATGAGGAACGGCGTCGTTGCTGAACAACCGGACGACCTGGACGAGCGCGTCGTTCGTCTTGACGTTTCCAAGAAAATTGGTGGTGAACTGAGCCGAGCCCGACTCTCCCTTCTTCAGTCCGACGACGTCTACGAACTCGATGGCTGCAGAGACGGTGCTTTTGGGAGAGAAGAGTGCTGAGAGCCTATCCAAACGAGGGTCCGGAACTCTCACCACGGCGTGGTGAGCTTCCCCTTTTGAGAGCGCAGAGGAATCGAGATGGGTTTTTGTAATTGTTTGGAACAGCGTTGATTTTCCGGAGAGCGGGAGGCCGACAATGCCTATTTGCATAAAAGTACTTTCATAGTATGAGATGAAAAGGCGGTCCTAACATACGAAAAAAATAGAAACGAAAAAGAACGACGCCTTTTTTTTATTGGATTTCGCTACATTTCAGCCGGATGATCCGGAGCTTGAACGCAGAACAATCACAACGTCGGTATCCTCATGCCCAAAGAGTACGATCCGCGGATGCACTCTGCAGAGCACATTCTCAATCAGACGATGGTCCGGATGTTCAACTGCGGCCGCTGCTTCACCAGCCATCTTGAACGCAGGAAGTCGAGATGCTACTATCACTTCGATCGTGATCTGACATCGCAAGACGTCGACGAGATAGAAACACGCGTGAACACGATCATCGAAAGCGATGTGGGGGTGTGTGAGGAGTTCATATCAAGGGGCGAAGCTGAAAAGCGGTTTGACCTACGCCGCCTGCCGGATCAAGCCGGTGAGACGCTCAGGATCATCAACATCGGCGATTATGATGCCTGCCCGTGCATCGGCGAACATGTGAGGCGAACAAAAGAGATTGGTGTGTTCCAGATATACTCTACGAGCTTCGAGAACGGAGTTCTGAAGGTTCGCTTCAAGCTCGCAGAAGGATTTGAGTCCCGTGGAGAAACAACACGCATCGACGACCCCTGAGATCTGCCGTCCGGATTTTCCTACTTGTTTCGTTCCTCTGCAGCGATTGTTTTTGCCGAAAAATCTGATACATTACTCCCCGAACTTCGAGGGTTGCAACTTGCCTGCCGAGTGGCAAGCTACAGATGGACATTCTGTCGGCGGCAACATTAGAAACAACCCGATCCTCGAATGACATTGATCATTCTCATGCAGAACTGGGAAAGGAGTGAAACGATGAAGCGACTTCTGCAACTAGCGTTAGTTGTTGGATTCTGTTCGATCACGTTTCGGGCAGGCGTTGCCCAAGAACGCGAGGATCGCACGCTCCTCTCGTGGGAACAGATGCGTGCCATCATTAACGAGGCCTCCGGCGAGCGAGCTCTGCACCATGTACTGGAGCTTGTGCCGTACCCGCGTGTACGGCCGCTGACCGAGTACGAGCTCACCTTCCGCGAGAGCGAGGTGATGGCAAAGTTTGCCCGCGAATACGGCTATAGCAACGTGGAGATCGAGTCGTTCCCAAGCCAGGGTCGCTTATGGCAGCCGATTCAGGGGGAACTCTGGATGGTCGAGCCCGAAGCACGAAAACTCTGCGACATCTACGATGTTGCCGTGTCGCTTGCGGCCAACAGCGAGTCCGGCGAGTTCCAAGCTGAAGTTGTCGATGTCGGTTCGGGGAGTCGAGGCGAAGACTTTGCCGGTAAGGACGTGCAGGGGAAGATTGTCCTGGGTTCGGCGGGCGCTGGAACGCTGCAACGGCTCGGAATGTTCGAGCGTGGTGCCGTGGGAGTACTCAGTTACAGCTCGTTGCGACCCGACAGCTACCCTGATCAGATTTCTTCCCAGAGCATAACCGCCAATGCACCGGAAGGAAAGAAAGCGGGGTTCGGTTGGTCGCTTTCTCCACGCGTGGCACGCGAGATGATCTCATTTCTGAGCCGCGGCCAGAAAGTCGTCCTGCGCTCCGTCATCAAAGCCGAGACGTTCCCTGGAGAGCTGGAAACCGTTCATGCAACGATACCGGGCGACGGTAGCTCTGACCAGGACGTTATGGTGTCAGCCCACCTCTACGAGGGGTACATCAAGCAAGGCGCCAATGATGACAACTCCGGATGTGCCCTGACTTTGGAGATGGGCCGTGCGTACATCCGCCTTGTGAAAGAAGGAAAGCTCCCCCCGCCCAAACGCACCATCCATTTTCTCTGGGTCCCTGAGATCAGTGGTACCAATGCATGGTTAAATAAGCATAAGGACATAAAGAAGCGGATTATCGCCGATTTGAACTTCGACATGGAGGGCCTTCGGCTTTCAACGAGCGCCAGCTTCTGGGTGCTGCATCGGACGCCCGACACGTTTCCGACGTTCCTGAATGATCTTAGTGCCAGCATTCTGGAATTTGTTGCGAACCTCATGCGCGAGCGCGTGCGCTATCGGGCCAACGGCTATCGGTTCACCCTACCCGTCGTTTCCCCGAATGGTAGCCAGGATCCGTTCTACATTATGATCGACAAACATTACGGTGCAAGCGATCACGTCGTATATATGCAACACGGGATTCCTTCTGTCATGTTTATTACGTGGCCGGACATGTGGTATCACTCGTCGCAGGACACTCCGGACAAGCTCGACCCCACGCAATTCAAGCGTGCGGCGGTAGTCGGCACGGCTGCAATGAGCGCGATCGCGTCGGCCGGGGATGAAATGGCGATGAAGGTTGCGGCCGAGTCGATGGCCCGCGGCGCTGAGCGAATGGGAGTGGCCGAGCGAAAGGGCCTGAGTTATCTGGCTGATGAGACCGACGATGCTGCCCTGCTTCAGGCATACAAGGAAGCCCGCAACACACTCCGTCATGCGGCGGAAGTTGAGAAGGCGGTGATTCGCTCCGCAGCAGTGCTCTTCAACAGTCCGGCAGACGGACAGAAGAAGCTGGCATCACTCGTGGCAGTGGTCGAGAAACGTGCCTCCGCGCTCCAGGGCGAAGTTGATGCCTTTTATCAGTTGTGTGCCGAGCAGAAAAACGCGCGGACAATGAGACCAGAGTTGACCGCGGCGGAGAAGGAAGCAGCGAGGACGATTGCCGAACGCGTTGTAGGGCCGGGAGGAGGATTCGGCGGTTTCGGCGGTCGGGGAGGTACTGCCGGGCGCGCTCGTCTGAGCGAAGTCGAGCAGGAGGCGCTGCGCAAGGTGCCGCAGCACATGACGGCTGAACTGAATATTCTGCTGGGACAGAAGAAATCGATCCTCGAAATTCGCGATTTCCTGTCGGGCGAATTCGAACCGCTGGATCTTGCCTATCTGACAAAGTACCTGACAGTTATGGCCAAGATGGGAGGCGTAAGGTTGGTAACAAAGTGAAGCGATAACATTGGCATTCCGGTATTTGGATTCTAAAATTTATTGCAGTACGTTAATCCCGTCTTCCACATACGCATGGTCGGGCAAGCGCGAAGAGACATGCTTTGGGCGAATCATCCTTTGTCCATCCCCCCCGATTGATCACGTTCTCACACAACACGAGGTTCCCATGAGGCTCTATGTAGGTAACTTGTCCAAGGATGTCACAAAAGAAGACCTGAAGGAAGCGTTTCAGGCATTCGGGCGGGTCGATGAAGTCGTGATCGTCAAAGATCGGTCGAACAACGTCTCCAAAGGATTCGGCTTCGTAGACATGCCGGAGAAGACGGAGGCAGAGGCTGCGATTGCAGGCTTGCATCGCAAAGATATGAAAGGGAGATCGATGGATGTCAATGAAGCCCGCCCGCGGCCGGATCATCCTCCCCGCGGTGGATTTGGCGGAGGCGGACGCGGTGGTCACAGAGGCGGCGGTCGGCGGTACTGATCTCAAGAACAGATTTACACGTACGAGACCTTCTCGCGCGGCACGACCCCGCGCGAAGTAGATCTGACAAACAGAGGTCAGCTTGCGTGTCTGTGACGGGAGGGGATCAGGGTTGCCAAACCACGAACGATGTCGGCACCATCTACTGAAGTCTCATTCTGTGAAGGAAAAAAGAAGAACCCTGCTCTAGCTTTCAACAGGAGCAGGGTTTTTCTTTGTGCGGCAGTCTGATCTTCCGTTCAGATCTTGGAGACGTTAACGGCTTGAAGTCCCTTCGGACCCTGCTCAACGTCGAACTGCACCATGTCACCCTCGTTCAGGGATTTGTATCCTTCTCCGATGATCGACTTGAAGTGAACGAACACATCCTCGCCCCCGGCCCGAGAGATGAAACCGAATCCTTTCGCTGCGTTGAACCATTTGACTGTCCCTTTTTCCATGGAACATGTCCTTTCTTCTAATGATTGCGACCCGACTCAACCGTCGGGCAAGGTGTACGCCGGCCGTATTGACTCTTGCTACTGCCCGTCACCAACAAGACAGGGTGAACGGGCTTCTTCTGAGTGATGGCGTTGCGACCTTGGAAGGATTCGTCCGGTTCATCATGTTTCCAGAAGCGTGCATGTGTGCACTTTGCTGTGTAGAGAACCTCTCCGTCAGGAGAGAAAGACGGTGTACTGTTGATTGACGCCTCCAACATAGCCATATTCCGAAACAATTGCCAGCGCGATGTTTCTTGATCCCCGAAAGGCGTTGCTTCCCTCCCGCCGGGCTGCTAGAGGAGCTCATTCATTGGAACAGGATCCATATCGGAAAACTCCTGGTTTTCACCGCCCATCGCCCACACGAATGAATAGCGCCGTGTCCCCGAACCGCAGTGTATTGACCAGCTCGGCGAGATCACGGCCTGGCGGTTTCGAAGGATGAGAGCGCGTGCCTCGTCCGGCCTCCCCATCATGTGTACCACAAAGGAATCGGCGTCGACATTGAAATACAGGTATACTTCTGAGCGTCGCTGATGTGTATGAGCCGGCATGGTGTTCCACACACTTCCCTCTTCAAGCTCCGTCATCCCCATCACAAGCTGAGAACTCTTGATCCCGCCGGGGTGGATGTATTTGTAGATCGTGCGTTTGTTCGCTTCCTTCTGAGATCCGAGTCGCACGGGCTCAGCCTCGGCAAAGGTTGCGCGCGTGCTAGGGTAGGCGGCGTGTGCCGGGTAACTGACAAAATAGAACTGCGCCGGGTTCTCCGGATCGGAGCTCGCAAACTCGATTTCCTTCACCCCTTTGCCGATGAACAGAACATCTTTCACCTGCATCGCGTGGTCTTTCCCGTCCGCCCTGATACGACCTGTTCCCCCCGTATTGATGACGCCTACTTCACGGCGCTCGGCGAAATACTCCGCCGCCATCTCTTTCATGCTCGCCTGCAACCGGAGCGGCTCGCGGATTGGGACCACGCCTCCGATAATTGCACGATCAATATCGTTGTAGACCATTGCGATCGCGTGTGGCACGAAAAGTTCTTCAAACACGAAGGCGCCACGCAACTCCTTCGTCGTCATTCGGCGATAGGCGTCTTGATTTGGTGCATAGCGAACTTCCATGGTTCAGTTCTCCTGTTCGGATGTAAGGTAATGTTTGGACGTCGTCAGACCACATACGCTGTGGAGGCCGTGTCGCCTCCCCGGCCCGTCCAATTGGTGTGGAAGAACTCCCCCCGCGGTTTGTCGATGCGTTCGTACTGGTGTGCGCCGAAGTAGTCACGCTGAGCTTGGAGTAAGTTCGCCGGCAGTCGTGCGTTTCGATAGCCGTCGAAGTAGTTCAGTGCGGTCGAGAATGCAGGCACCCAGATGCCATTCAGAACAGCCGTCGAAACAACTCGCCGCCATGCTTCCTGGGAGGTCTCTATCTTCTCTCGAAAGAATGGATCCAACAATAGGTTTGAAAGATGAGGATCTCGTTCGAACGCCTCCTTGATCTTGCTTAGAAATGCAGAGCGAATGATACATCCCCCCCGCCAAAGCAAGGCGATGTTTCCATAATTCAGGCTCCACTTGAATTCCCCGGCCGCCGCTCGCATCAGCGTGAATCCCTGAGCATAGGAAACAACTTTGGAAGCGTAGAGCGCCTTCTCAAGATCGTTCAGGAACGACTGCCGGTCGCCGGGTACAAACCGCGCCGGACCGTGAAGAATTCCCGAGGCTTCCATCCGCTCTTCCTTGATGGCAGATAGACACCGGGCGAAGACCGCCTCGCTGATCAGCGTGAGCGGGATTCCGAGATCGAGCGAGGCAACGCTTGTCCATTTGCCGGTTCCCTTCTGTCCGGCGGTGTCGAGGATCTTATCCACCAGCGGTAGGCCGTCCGTGTCCTTGTACGCGAGGATGTCACGCGTGATCTCGATGAGATAGCTGTCCAGATCCGCCCGGCTCCATTTTTCGAAAACGTCATGCATCTCACCGGCAGTCATTCCAAGCAATTCCCTCATGATCTGGTACGCCTCGCAGATGAGCTGCATATCGCCGTACTCAATTCCATTATGAACCATCTTCACAAAATGCCCGGCCCCATTCTCACCAACCCAGTCACAGCAGGGAGTTCCGTCCGCCACTTTGGCGGCGATGGCCTGAAGGATGGGCTTGACGTGCGGCCAGGCAGCCGGCGATCCGCCGGGCATGATCGAAGGTCCCCGCAGGGCGCCCTCTTCGCCTCCCGACACACCTGTGCCGATGTAGAGAAGACCTTTTTCCTCAAGAGAGTTCGTTCTGCGTGTGGTGTCCGGAAAATGCGAGTTGCCGCCGTCGATGATGATGTCGCCCCTTTCCAGATGAGGCAAGAGCAACTCGATGAAGTCATCGACAGGTTTGCCTGCTTTGACCATCAGCATGATCTTCCGCGGTGTTTTAAGGGCCGCCACAAGTTCCCAAATCGACTTTGTGCCGACGATGTTCTTTCCCTTGGCGCGCCCTTGAATGAAATGGTCAACTTTGTCAACCGTACGGTTGTAAACGGCGACAGAGAATCCGCGGCTCTCGATGTTGAGCACGAGATTTTCTCCCATGACCGCGAGTCCCACCAATCCAATATCAGCTTTCTGTTCCATAGTTCCTTGCGTTCCTTTTCCTCTGGGCCAATGAATCCGATGCCAAGCTGAAAACGATAGAGTCGATGCGGTATGTCAACCTGCCGATCGCGAAATCGGCTACCGTTGGATACGTGCCGAGCCCCCCTCTGCAAACGACCGCACCTGCTCCACGGTCGCCATCGTCGTGTCACCGGGAAACGTCGTGAGGAGTGCCCCGTGTGCCCAGCCAAGCTTGACCGCCGCCTCCGGCGACTCGCCGGAGAGCAGGCCGTAGATGAAACCGCTCGCGAATCCGTCGCCGCCGCCGACACGGTCGACCACATCGAGCTCGCACGTTGGGGCGGCGTACGTCTTACCGTTGATCCATGCGACGGCACTCCAGCCATGGCGGTTCGTTGAATGCACCTCGCGCAACGTTGTCGCCACTATCTTCACCTGTGGATGCTTCGCCACGACTCTATCGATCATTGCAAAAAAAGCGCTCGGATCGAGTTTTGACTTTGCCTCCACCTCGGGGCCGGGGATGCCCAAACCTTTCTGCAGATCCTCTTCGTTACCGACGAGGACATCAGCATTCTCGACGATTCGAGCCACGACATCC
>DMMN01000311.1 GCA_003453835.1 Bacteroidota bacterium
CCGTATTCCCGAAATGCCATCTTCAGCGGCTTGTTTCCGCTCGACTTGGAGAAACGGTATCCGGAAATCTGGCAGGCGGGGGAGGACGATGAGAGCAGCCGCAATCGGCACGAACACCAGCTCCTCGATAAGTTCCTCGAGCGGAAGAAGATCCAGCTCAAGCCCGAATCGAAGTACGTGAAGATCCTTGACTCCGAGTTTGGCCGACAGGTGGAAGGGAATATCCTCTCCTACACAAAGAGCAAGCTCACAGCCGTCGTCGTGAATTTCGTCGATATGCTGGCCCACGGCCGCTCCGATTCGACCCTGCTCAAAGAGATCGCGCCGGACGAGTCCGCCTACCGCTCACTTACGAGATCGTGGTTCCAGCACTCATCGCTGTTTGGGATGTTGAAGACGCTCTCGACGCAGAAGGACATCACCATTATTCTCACAACCGATCATGGCAGCGTTCGTTGTCTGCGGGGATCGAAGGTCATCGGGGACCGCGAAACCTCCACGAACCTCCGGTACAAATTCGGTCGTAACCTCAAGGTGGACGAACGCCAGGCGGTCTATGTCAAGAATCCGGCAGACTACAGGCTCCCTCGCGCAACCGTCACGACGAATTACGTTCTCGCCAAAGAGGACTACTACTTCGTCTACCCGACCGACTACCACAAGTACCTGAACCAGTACCGGGATAGCTTCCAACACGGAGGCATTTCGATGGAGGAGATGATCTTGCCAGTCGTTCGACTTGAACCGAAGTGAAAGACCTCGACATGATACGCACAATCAAGTCCACCTCCGTTCAGGAAACGATTGCCGCCGGCCGCTCCTTCGCTTCGGAGCTTCATCGGGGCGATGTTGTCGCGTTGTATGGCGAGCTCGGGTCGGGGAAGACGCAGTTTGTAAAAGGGGTCTGCGAAGCTTTCAGCGTGCAGGCGAACGTGACCAGTCCGTCGTTCATCATTCTGAATCGCTACGTGGGAAGCGACAAACTGGGCGAAGAACTGCTGGTCTATCATCTCGATCTCTATCGAGTCCGATCGTCTGAAGAACTGTACGACATCGGCTTCGAAGAGTTCTTCTATGGCAACGGGATCTGTCTTATCGAATGGGCTGACATGCTGCAGGACCTGGTCCCTTCCAACCGGCACGACGTCCGGCTCCGCTCCTGCGATTTGGAGGATCACAGAATGATCGAGATCGAGAAGATCTCCGGCGATGTCGGTAAGACGGACGGGACGCGGCGGAATGTGCGGAAGATCGCGTTATGATTGTCCTTGGCATCGAGACATCCACGGCTGTGTGCGGCGTTGGATTGTTCATTGAAAACGGAGCCGAGATAGATCGATCACTCGTCGAATCCCATATTCACTCTGAAAAACTCCTGACGCTCCTCCAGGAGGTGGTTGCCGGGGAACAACTCTCGCTGAACGATATCGACGCAGTGGCTGTCTCAATCGGTCCGGGCTCGTTTACGGGATTGCGCATAGGCCTCAGCACCGCGAAGGGATTGTGCTATGCAATCGGGAAGCCTCTGCTCGCAGTTCCGACGTTTGAAGCGATCGCCGAGGCGACGAGACAGGCGAATCCGACAGCAGGGAGGGTTCTGATCCTTGTCGATGCGAAGAAGGATGAGTACTATTGTGGCCGATACGAAGACGAGGAGTCGGGTTCGGTGGACGTACGGAGTCTGACCGAGGTTCTCCCTGTATCCGATTCATGGCCGAACGTCGTTATCGTCACCGACAGGGTCGATATCGTGAAATCCGCAGCAGGCGACGCGGCGTTGGTGCTCGATGTTCATCAGTTCTGCCGTGCTTCCATCGTGGCGCGACTCGGGTATCGGAAAGCGCTCGGCAAGGAGTTCGCAGACGTCGGCACGCTCGAGCCGATGTACCTCAAGGATTTCATCGTTCAAAGGGCGGGGAGATCATAATCACATCAAGGATGGGGATGGGGGAATACATGAAGTTGTCGCCGCTGAGGATCATTCTTTCTCCGGCGGCTCCGCTCGGAGGGGGGACACAAGGAGGATGCTATGCCCTGGTTTAGACGATCAAAAGAAAACATTTCCGCCGGCGGTCAGAAACGAGACATCCCGGACGGCCAGTGGACGAAGTGTGAGGGGTGCGGAGAGATCATCCATCGCAAGCTCCTCGAGCAAAACTTCTTTACATGTCAGAAGTGCGGATTTCATTTCCGTATCGGAAGCAAGGAGTATTTCGAAATACTCCTCGATCCAAAGTCCTTGAAGGAAACCGATGAGGCGATGAAGTCCGTTGACCCCTTGAAGTTCGAGGACACCAAACCGTACAGCCAACGTCTGAAAGACTCGATTCGAAAAAGCGGGCTCAACGACGCGGTGCGGACGGGGACGGCGGAGATCAACGGAATTCCCGTCGTCATCGCCTGCATGGATTTTGGATTCATCGGCGGAAGTATGGGCTCGGTTGTCGGCGAGAAGATTGCCAGGGCAATCGACCGCGCATTGAAAAAGAAGCAACCACTCATCATCATTTCATCGAGCGGCGGCGCGCGCATGATGGAGGCTGCGTACTCCCTCATGCAACTCGCGAAAACGAGCGCGAAACTCGCACAACTCTCCGATGCCGGAATTCCGTACATCTCCGTCATGACCGATCCGACGACCGGCGGAGTGACGGCGAGCTACGCGATGCTGGGAGATCTTCACATCGCCGAGCAGGGGGCACTCATTGGGTTTGCAGGTCCGCGCGTCATCAAACAAACGATCGGCCGCGATCTGCCCAAGGGTTTTCAACGTGCCGAGTTTCTTCAGGAGAAGGGGTTCGTCGACGTCGTTGTTCATCGAAAAGATCTTAGAGAAACGATCACAAAGGCACTGAAACTGCTGCAAAGCTGAAGAGCGGGGTTCACACCCGAGCGCATTGTGTACAGCTCACATCTCGTCTCACTGAGAATGAAAATCCATCTGATCGGTGTTCCCATGGACCTCGGCGCGGGGCGTCGGGGGGTAGATATGGGCCCGTCCGCCATACGCATCGCGGGAGTTGCCGAACGACTCCGGAGCCTCGGCCATATCGTCCAAGATGAGGGTGATATTCCGACGAAGAATCCTGAATTGCAGAAAATCCGTAACGACAAGCTTAAGTACCTTCCCGAGATCGTTCGCGCCTGTAACCTCCTTGCCCATCGTGTCGAAAAGATCATGACCGCCGGTGGATTTCCCCTCGTGCTGGGTGGCGACCACTCGGTTGCCCTTGGAACAATTGCCGGCCTCGGCTCCTATTGTCGAAGAGAAGAGAAGAAGTTAGGAGTGCTCTGGATCGACGCGCACGGCGACATTAATACGGATGCGACGACCCCTTCGGGGAATATCCATGGGATGCCGATGGCGGCTTCCATCGGGATGGGTGCGATTGAGCTGACATCCATCGGCGGGGATTTTCGCAAGGTGGATCCGAAAAACGTGGCGCTCGTCGCCATTCGTGATCTCGACGATGGAGAACGGAAGAACATCAAGCAAAGCGGCGTCAACATCTTCACGATGGAAGAAATCGACAAGCATGGAATGTCGGTCATCATCACCAAGGTGCTCCGAAGGCTGGAAGAGGTCGATGTTCTCCACGTGAGCTTAGATCTGGATGCCGTCGATCCGTCGGTCGCTCCCGGCGTCGGAACTCCGGTCAAAGGCGGACTCAATTATCGCGAGGCACATCTGATCATGGAGACGCTCAGCGAGCACGGGAAGATCTCGTCGCTCGAAGTCGTCGAGGTGAACCCGATCCTTGACAACAGGAACCAGTCTGCCGAGTTTGCCGTCGAGTTGATCCAGTCCGCGCTTGGAAAGAAAATCATCTAGCAGGGATCAACGTGCTGACGATCGAACGTGTCGCCGAGATGCAGGCAAAAGCGGAGTCGTACCGAAAAGAGGGGAAACGCATCGGCTTAGTGCCGACGATGGGCTCCCTGCACGAAGGACACGTCAGCCTGATACAGGCTGCGCGGGCGAGGAGCGACGTTGTGATCGTAACGATCTTTGTCAACCCGACACAGTTTGGTCCCGGAGAAGACTACGAGCGATATCCGCGAGACGCCGTTCGCGATCAGGGCGTCGCCGAGCAAGCCGGGGCGGATGTTCTCTTCATGCCGCAAGTCGGGGAAATCTATCCTTCGGGTTTCGCGACTTTTGTGGAGGTCGAAGACGTCTCTTCGGTTCTGGAAGGGCGATTCCGTCCGAACCACTTTCGCGGCGTGACGACGATCGTAGCCAAGCTCTTCGCCATCACGAAGCCGCACGTGGCCGTGTTCGGCCAAAAGGATGCTCAGCAAGCTTTCCTGATCCGGAAGATGGCAGAGGAGTTGAATTTCGACGTCTCGATTATCGTCGCACCGATTGTCCGGGAGGCGGACGGCCTTGCGTTAAGCTCCCGGAACGTGTATCTCAATGCAAACGAGCGAACGCGGGCAACATCACTCCACCGATCGTTGAGATACGCAGAATCGCTCGTTATGAGCGGGGAACGATCTGCAGGGAAGGTGTGCGCGGGGATGTCTCGGATACTCTCCGAAGCACGTCCAAGTCAGATTGACTACATCGCGGCTTTGTCTCCCGAGTCGTTCTCGGAGATCGAGACCTTTGAGCCGCCGTCAGCGTTGATTGCCATTGCCGTCCGGTTCGGATCGACGCGCCTCATCGACAACATCGTCATTCCAATCTCGGAGAAAAGAGAGGCGTCGTGACACGCCCAACGACATTCAACCTGAACNNCAACTTTGCGGCGGTGGTGATGGCTGCGGGTCAGGGGAAGCGTATGCAGGATCCGAGTCGTGCGAAAGTCATGTACGAGCTGGACGGCAGACCGATGATCCATTTCGTCGTCGATCTTGCGTACGACCTTGGTGCCAGTCGCGTAATGGTTGTCGTCGGCCATCAGCGTGAGATTGTTACGGAGTACCTGCGAAGGTCGCATCCCGACGTCCTCTGCCCCGTGCAGGAGCAGCAACTGGGAACGGGGCACGCCGTGATGCAGACCGAGGAATCGCTGCGCGGCNNATTGCGAGCAAGGCTGTGGCGACGATTCTCACCGCGCGCGTCGACGATCCAACAGGCTACGGCCGGATTATTCGTAACGAGCAAGGGTTCGTGGAGAAGATCGTTGAACACCGGGATGCGAACGCCGAGGAACTGAGGATTCGGGAAATCAATTCCGGCATCTATTTGTTTGACAAAGAGCGGCTCTTCGACGGATTGAGCCGGCTTACAACCGAAAATACTCAGCACGAATACTACCTCACCGATGTGTTCGGATACTTTTGGATGAATCGCTGGCCGGTCTCGGCCTTGGTGGCTGATCATCCGGAGGAGATCCACGGCATCAACACGGTCGATCAACTCGAACAAGCCAGGGGGATTCTGATCTCAAGGGTTCGGCAAGACGGATAAGAGCTGGATCACTCCTTGACAATCAGTCCACATTTAGGTATCATAGGGCGAGGTTTTTCGATGGTGCGTTTACCGGAGGGAAAAACAATGAGATCCTCAATCGGATGCGTGGCTGCGGCGGTACTACTTCTCTCGTCCGTCGCAACGGCCCAGTTCAAAGGAAGCCCGGAGTTGAAACCGAATATCTCCGAGACGATGGTTCGTCAAGAGGGGAGCGGGCTCATGTTTGGATGGTTCGATCCGAGCAAACTGACGATGCAACACAATTTTTCACTCTCCTATCAGTCCTTCGGTGGACAAGGGCTTTCGCTCGGCGTCTACACCAACAGTTTGATGTACAAGTTTTCGGACGCGCTGGACCTTCAGGCCGATGTCAGCTTGACTCACTCCCCGTTCAGCTCGTTCGGGAGACAATTTGAAAAGAGCCTGAGCGGGATCTTCCTGAGCCGGGCGGAGCTAAACTATCGCCCAACGGAGAATACGTTGTTTCACATTCAATATCGACAATTGCCGCCTTTGTACTGGCTAGGCAACGGATATCGTTCTTATAACTTTTTTGACGGACTCGATCGCTACCAGGAGGGCAACCGCTAATCTGTGGTTGTAGCAGCAGCTATTCAAGGAACAACCGAGTAGTATTTGGTCGACAAGGCCGACTACTGCTCGGTTGTTTTTTTGTCGACCTGTAGTCCGCGAACGCACCAATCCTCGTTGAGAGAATGAACATTCAGGGTCAACATACGCCGCAGGAAGTCGACGAACAAGCTCCGCCTGTCGCGCCGAAGCGTCCCCGAAAGAAAACCAGGTTTGCCGTACTCGGTTGGAGAGGTCTTGCGGGAAACGGCGTACTTCTTCTCTTTGGCGGTGTCGTATTGGTTCTTGTCTATTCGTTCGTGCATCGGGCATTCATCGATCCGCCCGTTGAGCCGGAGATCAGTCGCGACGGCAGGACGCACGTTATCCAATTGGATGTGCTGAACGGATCCGGGACACCCAAGATCGGAAGGCGNNTTCACCGATTACCTAAGAGCCCGGGGGTTTGACGTGGTCGAGATGGGGAACTACCGGGAGCCGAATGTCGCTACCACACGCATCCTTGATCGGACGGGCAATCTCGAGGCGGCCGAGCATGTGGCCGAAGCCCTTGGCGTCCCACGGGAGCGCGTCATGCAAGAAATTGATCGGACTGCCTATCTTGATGTCACCGTCATCATCGGGAAAGATTACCGGTCGCTGAAACCGCTTCAATAACAGAACGGAGAATTCGCTTTGACTTCCAGAACTCTAGCAAGAAGAATTGCAGAATTTGCCATCTCGAAAAAAGCGTCCGATGTTGTCTTGATGGACCTCCGCAAAGTGAGCGCACCTGCCGATTTCTTCGTCGTTTGCTCGGCCGATTCCGAACCGCAAGTGAAGGCGGTGGCGGAGGCGATTCGCAGAGGTTCCGAAGAGATCAACGCGAACCTCTGGCACTCTGAAGGATTTCATGCTCTCTCCTGGGTTCTTCTGGACTACGTCGATGTGGTTGTCCACATCTTCCTGAGAGAGTCTCGCTCATTCTACAACATCGAGCGGTTGTGGGGAGATGCGAAATCGGTGACGGCCGAAGATTCGCCGGNNGCAAACGAACTAAAACCGTTCCCGCCTAACGTGTTCCATTGAATATGAAAAAGTACCTCACGGAAAAAGTCATGGCGGCGCTGCGGAAGCTAGCCTACGCGGACGGCATCAGGCTGACGTTTGAGAAACCGCGGCTGGAAGCTCACGGAGATCTCACCACAAACGTTGCACTGCTTCTGGCAAAATCGCGCGGGAAGAATCCCCGAGCTGTTGCCCAGGAGATCGTCGCGGCACTGGACGTGGAGCCGGAGTTCGTTTCGAATATTGAGATCGCGGGTCCCGGCTTCATCAACTTCCGGTTTACGGAGCGGTTCTTCAACCGCCAGATCGGAACGATCCTGGGTGAGGGGTCCTCGTTCGGATCGAGCGAGATTGGAAGAGGAATGAAGACGCAGGTGGAGTTTGTCAGCGCCAATCCCACCGGACCGTTGAGTGTTGGTCACGGACGCCAGGCAGCGATCGGTGACACGATCGCAAACCTCCTCCAATGGACCGGGCACGATGTTATGCGCGAGTACTACTACAATAACGCGGGTCGACAAATGAGGATGTTGGCGGATTCAACCTATGCCCGCTACCGGCAGCTTCTTGATCCATCCCACCCCTTCCCTGAAGACGGTTACCAGGGAGATTACATCAGGGAAATAGCGCAGCGTCTGAAATCCGAAAAAGGAGAGTCCCTTGCCGACCTCGATCGGGAGGAAGCGTTGGCGGCCTGCAAGGCCGCGGCGGAAGAGATCCTCTTCAGTGCCATCAAGAATGTGTTGGCCCGGATGGGGGTAGTGTTTGATCTCTTCTACAACGAGGATTCTCTCTACACGAGCGGCAAGACGAAGGAGGTCGTAGAGGAATTCCGGAACAAAGGACTTGCGTACGACCTCGATGGCGCGGTGTGGCTGAAGGCGACAGCCCTCGGCCTCGATCAGGACCGTGTCATCATCAAGAGCACGGGGGAGCCGACGTATCGGCTGCCGGACATCGCGTACCATCGGGAAAAATTCCGTCGGGGCTTCGATCTCATCATCGATATCTTCGGCGCCGACCACATCGCCACTATCCCCGACGTGCTCGCAGGGATCAAAGCTTTGGGATATGATGCCGAGAAGGTGAAAGTCGTCATCCACCAGTTCGTCACGTTGATGCGTGATGGACAGCAGGTGAAGATGTCCAAACGGTCGGCAAACTATGTCACCCTCGATGAGTTGATCGAGGAAGTCGGCCCCGATGCCGTCCGGTTCTTCTTCCTGATGCGCTCGGTTTCCAGTCATCTCGAATTCGATTTGAACCTTGCGAAGGAGCAATCGGAGAAGAATCCGGTCTACTACGTGCAATATGCTCA
>DMMN01000154.1 GCA_003453835.1 Bacteroidota bacterium
CGCCGTCTCGAACGACATGAGACGGTTTCGATCCCCGTCTTCTTCCCAAGCCTGCAGCCCGACGGCAATGATTGCCTCCGTTCTCTTTACCACAGCTTGACTGCTCTCGACTTCTATCTCTTCATCGGCTCGTGATGCAGATTCCGCCGAGAGGAGAAGTCCGGCGGCTTCAAGCTCCGATAGAATTTCAGCGAGTTCGCTTATGGGGATTTCCGGGCACGACCCTTTCAACGACAATGCCGAACAAGATCGGCCGGCGGATAGCTTGCCCGCGATCCGGCCAGTCGCTGCATCCACCCGGATGGCCTGATGCCGCCGGACACCAACGATGAAAGGCTGCNNCGTGAAGGTTCGGCAATATCGATTCGAGCGACTGCCGGCATCTGCAGCCTGCCGCTCTCCAAGGAATCGTTCCTCCCAAGCAGTTCCTCGATATAGGCTACAAGTGACGGGCACGCGAGGTCCCGTGCCAGGCGTTGCGCCCTTCTGTAGTGCTCGGCACCGATCTCCAGGGTTTCCTTCAAGAGGCTGCTCGTCCGAATAATGGAGTCGACCTCCGATTCCGTCAAATCCTCGGCGCAGGCGAATCGATGAATGCGGGTGAGGAAGTAGGTGAAATTCCTGGACCGCAGGTCTTCTCTCCAATCGCCGACATCATCTGCAAGCTGATAGCCGATGTGATACTCCTCCACGAGGTTTGAGAGAATCGGGATGATATCCTTCCTTTCATTCAGGAGGCACATCGCGGCACAGCACATCTTCAAGGGCGAGAGCTTTTGGCCGAGAGAGCGGAAATCACTCTCCGCAAAGTCGCTGAGTTTTCCCCAGTGTTCCCTTTTTTCCCAGATGACACTCCTCGTGTACTCCCGCAGATACTTCTCAAACAGAGGCCAGAAATATGTATGAGAGGGGAACACACGCTGATACTCTTTGATCCATTTGTAGTAGAACTCGTTGGCAAGGAGCAATGCCTGCACTTCACCGAAATCCTTCAGAAGATCTTGTTGGGAATCGATCACTCTGTCTTGCGCGAGGATACAAACCGTTCCGAAGAGATTGCCCAACGCGAGAGCCCTGATAGTGTTCAACGGCAACTTCCGTTGGAGGGCTTCTGTCAGCCAGTACGGGAGACAGACGAGGATGTCGGTATGTCTGAGCTTCCCGATTTTCTCCATGACCTTCTCGGCGAGTGCTGGGTCCGCCTTCCACAGCTCGCTGACGAACCGGGTGAAGACGATTTCGAGCTCGATTCCGCGCGAGGCTTGCTCGCCGTAGACGGTAAGTTTCATCAGTCGGGGCTCCTGCCCGATTTTGCGAGCGCCTCAAGACAGATGGAGGTGGTGAATTCCTGGGAGCCGCTCCCGGCTGCAACGTAAACGAACTCGGAAGGCCACGCTCCGCTGGATCGGTCTTGCATGCGGCAGAGATTCTCGAGGGCGTGGACGACTTCGGGTCCGTCGTAGCCGAAGTTAAGGAGCGCGGTGACGGCGAATGCGGTTTCCAACGCATTCGACCAACCCCCATGCTCTTGTTGCGTGAAGAGGAGATAGTCACACAGAGGATCTCTCGAAGCAAGGAGTTCTTTCACCCCTCCATCCGCATAGGCCCGCGAAACCATGTAGGCATAGGCCTGCGGCGAATAGTACCACACCTGTGAATTCTGCGTGTGAAGGTTGTTTGAATCGGCGTTGAGGTAGTGAACCACTTCATCAATCTTCTCGCACTTGCCGGAGAGTCCATAGAGGAAGAGAACATTTGCATTGACAACGCTATCGATGTCGTTTTCGCAGACGGGTGCCGGCCCCATCCATGTCCGGAACAATTTCGTTTCCCGGTCCCGGAATCCATCAAGATGGTCGAACAACGAGTCCGCGACGCTCCTGCCGTTTTCGATCAGGGCAGCAAGGACGCAAGCCGTATCGTCCAGATCCGGCGCAAGAATGGAGTGCCTGCCATAGTAACGACATATACCGGGTTCCTCTAGATGATCGAGGAGGAATTCCGTCCCCTTTCGCCGCATGAGACTCACCTTCTCGGACTGACGAACGAAGGAGAGTGCGTGCAAGGCAAAAGTCGTTGGGAAGACAGTCATCTCATACACTTTCCCTTCTTTCGGACTCTTGGTGAATCCGTAGACGGGAAACTCACCCCAATCGAGCTGACCCTCGAAAAGAAAGTCTACGCCCTGCTGAATCCTCTCCCTAAGATCCAGGCATGCCGCGGGACGAAATGTCGATGACAGTACGGAAGTCATTTGTGCCTGCTCGATATAGAGGGGCGGGACTCGAAGCACCGAAAAACGGTGCCGGTCAAGCCCGTGCTCGGCCAATTTTCCCGGCCGACCACGAAACATGGCTTATCGCCGGGGGTTCGGGGCATCGGGACATTCCATGCGCAAGATTGTGCAGAGACTCTTTGAATGGGTTTGACATGATTCTGAGAAAGAACGACCGTCGCTTGTTTTTTTGGATTTGATTCGTTATCCTCTGCGTAGAATTTGTGCCTTTGTCTACCCTCAAACAAGAGGAAAATTGTAACCTGCCGAGTTACATTTGCGCGTGCATGTAACCTCTGAGGTCACAATTCTTCACTTGACAGGCGGAGGAACCCGTGAACCTTGGCGATCACCTTAAGGCTTATCGCAAATCACGACAGCTCACGCAAAAGGAACTGGCCTCAACGCTGGGCGTCAGTCGCGAATACTACGCTCGACTCGAGGGAGGCAGCGGGACGCCTTCGACCGAGTTGCTTGAACAGATCTGTTCGTTGCCCAATCTCCCACTTGATCGTCTTTTCAAGAGAAACGACGGATCACTCGGGACAAAAGAAATGGCTGAAACTTGTCAACTTTGTTCAACGCTACGGAGGGAAGATCGGAAGGAAATTGGAAGATTGATCAGAAGAATGCTGAAGAGATAACACAGCCAGGAGGTAATCGCTGCTAACCGGACTGTCTGATGAACTTGTCTTTGATCTCCAACAAGAATCGGAGAGCCGAATCGTGTTCGTTAGGGATCCGTCCATCAAGAATCGCCTCGGTGATCTCGTCCTTGAGTGTTCCGACCAACGGACCCGGCTCCAACCCACAGACCTGCATGATCTCGTCCCCCTTCACCGGCGGCTGCCACATGCGCCAATGGTCTTTCTCCTCCACTTCCGCCATCTTCTCAACGACAAGATCGTAGTTGCTCCGAACCTGAGACACCAGCTTTGGGTTTTTGGAGGTGATATCAGCTCTGCATAGCTTCATCAGATCGTCGATGTCTACGTCGGCTTCAAAGAGCAATCGCCGTACCGCGGAGTCGCTCACTCCTTCGTCCACCAGGGCCATCGGTCTCAAGTGGAGGCGCACCAGTTTTTCGACGTACTTGACGTGCTCCAACGGAAACTTCATCCGCCGAAAGATCGACTTCACCATGCGCGCTCCGAGCTCCTCATGCCCATGGAACGTCCACCCGGCCCCGGGCTTGAACGCCTTTGTCTTCGGCTTTGCGATATCGTGCAGCAACGCCGCCATCCGCAGCCAGACGTCGCCAGTCGATTCACAGATATTGTCAACGACCCTTAATGTATGGAGGAACACGTCTTTGTGGTGATAATCCTGCCGTTGATCGACGCCGAAAAGCTGCGCCACTTCAGGGAAGACGATCTCCATCACACCGGCATCATACATCATGCCGAGGCCTATCGAGGGCTTCGGACTTGTCATGATCTTGAGGAACTCATCCGAGATCCGTTCCTGCGAGACGATCTTCAGCCGTGGGGCCATTTCCAGAGCGGCCCCGACAACGGAGGGTTCGATGGCAAAACCGAGTTGCGCGGCAAAGCGAAACGCGCGCATGATTCTGAGCGGATCGTCGTCAAATGTCGCCCTGGGATCGAGCGGCGTGCGGAGGATTTTCTCCTCCAGTGCCTGGCGACCCCCGAACGGATCCGCGACGCGACCGAAGTCGGCCGAATTCAGGGAGGCGGCGATCGCGTTCACCGTAAAGTCGCGCCGGGAAAGATCGTCCTCGAGTGTCCCACCCACCACCTCGGGCTTCCGTGAGGACTTGCTGTAGCTTTCCTTCCGCGCTCCGACGAACTCGAGCTTCCAGTCATCCAACTGCAGCATGGCAGTACCGAAGTTTTCGAACACGACGAGGTTGTCCTTCTCCAGCGCGCGGGCGACCTTTATCCCGAACTCAATGCCGCTCCCCACAACGACGACGTCGATATCTTTGACTCGCTTGCCAAGGAGAAGATCGCGGACGTACCCACCGACCACAAAGGCTAAGATCCCTTCACGCTCTGCAACCTCCCCGACGCGGTGCAACAGCGGTTCCGCTATTTGAATCCGGTCTTTCACTGTCAGACGATCCTATTCCTCTGGGATTCGATCTTCTTCAATATTTCTTGGGCGACCACAAGCGCCTGAAGCCCGTCCTTTCCGGTGACGGGCGGCTCGACGTCTTTCTGAACAGACGAAATGCT
>DMMN01000112.1 GCA_003453835.1 Bacteroidota bacterium
ATTTGCGAGGGGGAAACGTAGATGTCGTCAGGTGACGGCAGATAGTTGTAGTTAACGGAGCGGAGGAATCCGTAACCGTCGGGTAGCACCTCCAGAACGCCCTTGCTGAAGCTCAGGCCGTCTTTCTCGGTCTGCGCTTCGAGAATCTTGAAGATGAGCTCCTGTTTGCGAAGGTCGCTATACCCTAGAAGGTTCAGATCTTTGGCGATCTGATTCAATTCCGCGATCTTCTTGGACTTTAACTCGGAAATGTCCATTGGCATGATGCAACGATCCTGGTAAGTGAATTGGAATAAGGAAATATGAAATACGCGATCCTCAACAAACGTGAGGAGAACCTATGATGAAGTGTCGAAGGTTGGGAAGCGTGACGATGAGCTAGAAGTGTCTTGGTTGGATTATGATCTAGGGAAGAAGCCTCTTGAACTTCACTGGCAAATATACCCCAAGACTCAATGATTGTCAAGCATTTTTTTGAGACGGAGAGCTTCCATCGCCTCGCCGACCACNNGCCGACCACAACGTGCGAGCCGGTGACGAGTATCGTTGTCTGGCGAGAGGCGCGCTGTACTGCCAAACCTACACCCTCCCGCACGCTGAGCGCCGCAGTAACCTTGACACCACGACGATCGAACGCCACCGCGATGTCGCTCGCGGAGCGAGCCCGATCCGTTTTCGCGGAAACGGCAATGACTTCGCCGACCTGGGGTACAAGACGACCAACCATTGGTTTCAGTTCTTTGTCCTTCATCACCCCAAAGACCAGCACAAGATCTTCGAGGCCAAGTTGTCGTAAGGCCGATGCGAGCGTTTTGGCTGCGTCGGGATTGTGCGCGACGTCGAGGAGAATGGTTGGATTTCGGTGAACCAAGCCCATCCGCCCTTCGAGCCCCGTCAGTGCTTGGACATGAGCCAATCCCTCATGAATGGCGGCCTCGCCCAACTGAAAATCCCCACCCTTGTTTATCTGCTTGATCACGCCGAGGGCCAGAGCAGCATTCCTGATTTGATGCTCACCGGGAAGAGAGAGGCGAAGGTTCTTGAACTCCGCTTTCGCCAAGTTCAGATCAAGGATCGTCCCTTCGATTGATGCTTTGCTGATGCGAACGCGGAAGTTAGGTATCCGGATGAAGGGCGCCGACTTTGACTCACAAACACTCCTGATGACCCGAAGGGCCCCTGGGTCGGTGACCCCCGTGATGCAGGGAATTCCCTTCTTCACGATGCCGGCCTTTTCCGCCGCAATCTTTTCCAGAGTATTTCCCAGGATCTCGGTGTGTTCCAGACCCACATTTGTAATGACGGAGATCAAAGGACGAAGAACATTCGTCGCGTCGAGCCGCCCACCAAGGCCTGCCTCAATGATCGCAACGTCCACTTTCTTTCGGGCAAAGTGGACAAATGCCATCGCGGTGGTTGCCTCGAAAAACGTTGCCTGCTGCTTCTCGATCTGCCTTCGAAGTTCCGACGTCAGTTGGACGACATCCTTCTTCGAGATCGGCCGTCCGTTGATGCGTATGCGCTCGGTGAAATCGATCAGGTGCGGAGAGGTATACAGTCCGGTCTTGTAGCCCCCCGCGGTAAACACAGCGGCGAGCATCGAGGCCGTCGAGCCCTTCCCATTCGTCCCTGCGATGTGAATCGAAGGAAAACCGTGCTGCGGGTGCTGCATCGCGTGAAGGAGGCTGGAGATTCCCTCAAGCCCGAATTTCATCCCTCGTGCCTGGAGATCGTACAGGTAACGAACGGCGTCGGAATACGACATGGACGATTCGCGATGAAGGATTAGAGCCAGGATTGCAGGATGGAGAACTCCACGTTCGACTCCATCGCTCCAACAAGTTGGGCGACGTCGGCCAGTTGGTGTTGCTCGGCAAACCGGCGAAGACCTTCTGCAACGTCTACCCCCGTGCCAGGATTGATGAAGTTTGCAGTTCCGACCTGGACAGCAGTCGCACCGACAAGGAGAAACTCGATTGCATCCTCTGCGGTCATGATGCCGCCGATGCCAAGGATCGGAATCTTTACAGCTTGGGCCACTTCGTATACTTTGGCCAGGGCGATCGGTTTGATGGCGGGTCCCGAGAGTCCACCTGTGACGGTCGAGAGCTTTGGTTTTTTCTTGTGGATGTCGACAGCCATGCCGATGACCGTGTTTATGACGGAAACCGCATCGGCGCCGGCTTCTTCTACGGCGCGGGCGAATTCCGAAATGTGCGTGACGTTTGGCGTCAATTTGATGATGAGGGGTTTCTCGGTGAGTGCGCGGAGTTGCTCACTAATCCGACGAGTCATGGAACAGTCCGTGCCAAAATTCAGACCGCCCTCCTTCACATTCGGGCAGGACACGTTGATTTCGTATCCGTCGATACCCTCTTGTTCCTCGAGTAGCCGAAGGACATCGCAATACTCCTGGAGCGAACTCGCGGCGATGTTGACAATGACCTTCGTGTCGACTTGACGGAGATACGGGAGCTTCTCATCGATGAAGTTGTGAACGCCGATATTTGCCAGACCGATCGAGTTCAACATTCCGCTCGGCGTCTCCACGATGCGCCGCGGCGGATTCCCGTCACGAGGTTTCCACGAGAGGGATTTCGTGCAAATCCCGCCTAACTTGCTGACATCCACCAGGTCCTTCACTTCATCGCCATAGCCAAACGTCCCGGATGCAACAAGCACCCTGTTCTTGAACTCTACGCCACGGATTGAGAAGGATTCTTTAATCATTTATCTCAGCACAATCTCTTTGCAGTTGAACGTCGGACCCTCGACGCAAACCAACGCGTACTTCCTTCTCCCGTTCGCACGCTCGACCGGACACCCCTGACACAAACCGACACCGCACGCCATGTCCCCCTCTAACGAGAGTTCACACTCAATGCCGGCCTCCTGTGCAAATGCGGAAAGCGCTTTCAACATCGGCGTGGGGCCGCAGCCGAACATCTTCGGACGCATAACTGGGTTGGAGGAAAGATTCCGCTCAAGGAGCTCGACGACGGTGCCGCGGAATCCTTCCGAGCCGTCATCGGTTGCGACCTGAACGTCATCCAGGCGACGTGTCACTAGTTGTCGGGCCGTTTTCGCCCCGACGAACGTAGCAATTCTCTTCTTCTCGCGTTTTAACAAACCGGTCAGAAAAGGAAATGGAGCGATTCCCAGACCGCCCGCCACAATGACGGCGGTGTCGAACCCCCCTTGGTGGCCAAAAGGAATTCCAAGCGGACCAAGCACGTCAACCCGGTCGCCGATGCGCTTTGAAGCCAGCAGGCGTGTCCCCTGGCCGATCACGTTGAAGAGCAACTCGATGGATGAGCCATCCACTCGGGAGATGCTGAAGGGACGTCTCAACAACGGCAGTGCGGTTTCTGAAAACCTCACATTGATGAACTGGCCTGGACGTGCGGAGTTCGCAACTTCGGCGGATTCCAAGCTGAGAGCAAAGATCCCTTCCGCCACCTCTTCACGACCGACAACCGTCACCAACCGTTGGAAGATCATGTTATGCCGTCATTGTTCCTTGGTCGCGGCGCGACGCGTTTGTGATGTGTCCTTGGGAGCTTTCGCACTCTTTTCTTCAGACGGATCAAGATCCGCCTTCTTCATCGGTGTCACGGCCGGCGTGGAGGGTGGTTTCAATGTCGTATCGACCGAGGCAGGCTCGGATCCGGTCGGTGCCGCCGGTGCAGGTTGATCAATTGGAATTCGTCGGCGCGCCGCTTCAGCAAATTGCGAGGTGGCGTGTTTCTCAACTATCCTCTTGTAGTACGCCAGTGCACTGTCTGGTTGAGCCAGATGCTTTTCGTAGAGCCAAGCAATCGCCATCTTGCTCTTCGCGGCCAGCGGCGATTCAGGGTACTTCTCGGCCAGGGACTTGAGTGAAGCGACGGCTCTTTGAAAACTGCCGGCAGTGATGAGGGAGTCTGCCCGCGAATAGATTGATTCGGCAGGATCGACACTCTTCGGTGCCGATGAATATCCGAGGGTGATCTTTGCCCGCTCGGCGTACGGCGAAGTCGGGTGATCTTGCACGAGGCCACGAGAGAGCTCGTTCGCGTCACCATAGTATTTTTCGGGATGAGCCCGAATGATCTCCGCCTGGATGAACAGGATGCGCGGGACCCTTGTGCTATCCTTGTGGAACGAAAGCGATTGGTTGTACCAGAAGAACGCCGAATCGGGATTCTCGAGCTCGGCATAAAACAACTCGCCCAATTCATACGAGATGCCGGAGAGGATGGAAATCAGAGAATCTCTGCTTGGCCTCGGGCTTTTTTTCGTGAAGGATTGAATGGCCACGGCCAAGGAATCAGCGCCTGCACGGAGACTCATCGAGTCCCTCGATTGTCCGGCTGAGTCCAACCCGGCGGATCGCTTTGATCGTTCGTGTGCTGCGAGAACGGAATCGGCAGATCCTACCGGACCGGGTGCTTGAGAACTCCAAAGGCTGTCAGCCTCCAGAGCGTTCAACACGCTGTCTGTCACCTGGAAGCGTTTCTGTTGCTCGAAATACTTGGAGAACGCCGCGGTGCGTCTTGATGCTTCGCGACTCTCAGGGACCATCGCGTTCGAGGAAGCGTGCCCGTACGCCACGCTCGCCAACCGATAATCGCCGGCTCGAAACTCGAGCAATTGCCCGAGGTCAAATGCGGCCTTCGTCCCCACCTCCGATCGCGCGTAGGTCGTGTCCACAAAGGTGAATTCAGCCACTGCGTCCTCCATCCTCCCGCTCGCGGCAAATGTCTTCCCAAGCTCATAGCGGATGGCCCCCACATACTCATTGAATCGATAATCGTCCAGGAGGGTGGTCAGAAGAGCAAACGCGGAATCAAATCTCCTCAGCGCACGGTAAGCGATCGCCGCCTGAACTCGACAGTATTGAACAAGATAGGTATCGTCGGAAAACTCACTTCCTTTCAAAAAGGCCCGGGCCGCTTTGTCGTACTCCTGTTGCATCGTCAGCAGATCGCCGATCCTGGCCTGGACGGTCGCTCTGACAAAATCATCCTCCGAGGTTTCCACAGCCGATTCGTACCGTTCAATTGCCAGCCGGGGGTCCTGTTGGGCCTCGTTGATTTCTCCAAGAACTTTGTGCGCCTCGCCGGCGATGTCTCCCTCCTGGGCACGCGTCGCCTCCTCAATCAGCGTCGCGCCTGCTTTCAGAGCGTCGTCAATCCTCTCAAGCTTTTTCAATGTCTTCAGGAACCAAAGCTGACCCTCCAAAGCAAGCGGCCCGCTCGGATATTGGGCGACAAGTTCCGCAAACTTTCGCTCAGCCTTCACAAAATCGCCTTGATAGAAGTACGACTTGCCGATCAAGAACAAAGCGTCGTCGACATACGAACTCTTGGGATAAAAAGAAAGGACGTTCGAGCATTTGTCGATAACAAGCGTGAACTTCTGCCTGGCTGAGCCGGGGATGTCGGTCGGCCGGGCGCCGGCTTGTGCTTTTCCGCGCGAAGAGAGGGNNTTCGGCCTCGCCGAAGATCCGTTTTGCGTTGTAGAAGGCGTTGAAGTAGGAGACGGTGTTGTCATAGCCCTGAGTAATCCAGTCGCCGACGGTCGAGAAAACGGAACAGCCTGAGAAAAGAAAACCGAGAAAGAGGAGGACGACCCGGGGAGTGAGAGAAGGATGGCTCTTTGTTATCATTTCTGCACCAATATAGACAAAGTGTGGTTAGGTTGCAAGCCGTTCGACAGGAGAGAGCACGGACTTTTTGTTGGAGGTGTTAAACCTGAGCGGGCGCACCTGATCTAACAGACAGTTCAACCCACTTTTCCAAACGGAGGCACTCATGA
>DMMN01000227.1 GCA_003453835.1 Bacteroidota bacterium
GAAAATTCTGGATCGAGAGCGGAAGCTTCCAGATCAAATTCCCCGTTGATGCATCCAGAAGGCCCAGCTCGGGATTCGTGGAATGCTTCTGCGCGTAGGCGGCATATCGACCGTCTCGACTCACGGACACTCCCCAGGCATCGTGGCCCATGTTGTACTCCCACACTTTCGTCCCGTCGAGCCTATATGAGAAGAGCTTGCTCTGAGCCCGAAGGGATTCGTTTGGCCAGATCTCCATTCCCTGCGCCAACAGGATTGACTGTTCGTCCTTCGTTACATCGCCTTGCCAGAATCCGATATCGGTGTTGATTGCTTGGACCTGTTGGTACTGAGCAATCTGGTTTTGTGAAGGGAAAAGTCGAAGTTGGTACGGTGCGTCCGACGCCGTATCGATGAACGCGTACGCATCACGATAACCCTGCTTGCTCGCCTTCAGCATCCACTTGGAGTGGCGGGGAATGGAGAAGAAAAACGATCCGTCGTTTGCCGTTCCGTTGGGGAGGCTGAAGTCAGTTCCGGTCTCGAGATTGATCTGAGCGTTCGCAACCGGTGCGCCCGACTGATCCACCACCGTCCCTCGAACCTGAAACGATCCTGTGATCCTCGTCCTGTCAAGAGCGAGGATGGAATACGTCGCGGTCGCGACAAGTGTGTCAAGAACGTTTTGGCGGTTGAAGAAGGTGAGTGAAACGCGGCGACTGTTCTGCCCGACGGGCAATTGACTGAGGCGCCCGGTCTCTCCATCAAGTATCAGCGTGATGATTACTTCTTCGGANNGATGGAGCCAAATAAAGCGTTGGGGGTTGAGGAAAGATCGGGGCCTCCTGGTTTGTCTCGATCACTCTCGTGCGTACGTCAATCACGAGGGAAGTCGATCCTGAGTTTCGTACTGAGATTCGGTGCTTCAATGCCACGTCAAGTGGGAGGGTGGCTGAGGGAGTCTGACCAAGGTTCACTTGCAGCGCCGAGAGATTTTGCGCAATGAGGTGACCGTGATGGATGATCACGACGAGCATCAAAATCCGAACGAAGCCGATGAGTTCTTTTGTAGTGGTCATATTGAGAGAAGCTCCTTGGCGGCCATTGCAGTCTTTGCCCCGAGATGAAACTGTTTGAGAGATGACCATCATCCGGTAACGCCGGATCAAAACCTCTGTCCGGGATCTCGAAAAACCGATAAGCATACTCTGGTAACTGTTGCTTTCGCTCGACCGAGATCACCGCCCCGGCGGTTTGATCTCAAATCCTTCTTTTTCTTTCGCTACTTTCACGATTCTCCTCACGTCCTGCAAAAGTTCTCTGGCACTATAGACGATGCCATCCTTTATCGTGTACGTCACTCCGCCCACGCGTGTTGGCTCGTTCTTCTCGTTCAGCTTCAGTGCGCCAGTTCCGTAGAGCACTTTCAGATTCTGCAGAGGGTTTTCTTCGAGGAGGACAAGGTCGGCAAGCTTTCCGACTTCGAGTGAACCGATCTGGTCGGCCATTCCCAAGGCCTCGGCACCTTTCAGGGTTGCAGCCCTGATGACCTCGAGTGGATGGAAACCCGCCTCGCGCAGCAACTCAAGCTCTTGGATGAATCCAAAGCCGTAGAGCTTGTAGATTAATCCCGCATCCGAGCCGGCCGCGACTCTGCCGCCACGGTTCTTGTACTCGTTGACGAATGTCATCCAGAGCCGAAAGTTCTCTCTCCATGCGACTTCTTCTTCAGTTCCCCAGGCGAACCAGTACGAGCCGTGTGCCGCGCGATTCGGCGCATAGTATCTCCACAAGGAAGGGAGGGTGTACTCGTCATGCCATTCGGCCCGGTATTGTCTCATCAAGTCCCGACTTGCTTCATAGATCGTAAACGTGGGAACGATCGTGAAGTCGAGCTTGACGAGCTCGTCCATGACATTGTTCCACCGCTCGCTGTAAGGAGGTGCCGCTTGTTTCCAGAGTCGCCCGGCCTCTCCGAAGCGGTGTTGTTCGTTCTGGTAGTTGTAGTCGAGCGGATAATCCTGAATCGTCCGGTCTGTGAAAAGCGCTTCAGGTAAACCGTACCAGTGTTCCATTGACGTAAGGCCGAGGCGGGCCGACTGCAGCACGTTCATTCGTGCGACTGCCGTTTGTGCGTGGTGCGCCGCCGTCCGAATGCCTTGCTTCTTCGCCTCATCGATTGCGGCAGACCAGAGCTGCGGCGGGAGAGAAAAGAGTTTGAGACCATCGGCTCCCTTTTTCGCTGCCTCCGCCACCCACTTTCGCATGAGCTCGGGCGTTGTAAGCGCCTGGCCTTGATTGCCCAACCCGATGCCGAAGTACGCTTTGATGCGCGGAGCGGTGATTTCGTTCTTGTCGCTCTTCAGCTTGTGTTCGATGGACCAGTCGGCTCCGTTTCCACACCCGGGATCGCGGATGGTCGTGATGCCGTGTCCCATCCAGAGCTTGAAGACGTACTCGGCAGAGGTTCCTTGCGACGTGCCCCCCATGTGGGCGTGGACGTCGATGAATCCTGGAAGAACGTACATTCCTTCGGCGTTGATTTCCTTGTCTCCAGCGCCCGCTTTCACGCGACCCGACGTATCGATGGGAAGTCCGGGATATCCCACGGTTCTGATCTGCGCAATTCGGTTCTTTTCGATGACGATATCCACCGGACCGATGGCCGGGGCTCCGGTTCCATCGATCATCGTTGCTCCCCGAATGATCAGCTTGTTGAACGGGCCGTCACCTTCCGCGCGCGGAGGAGCTTTGGGAACCGAGCGCGGCTGGCTGCTCAATGTGATCGGGGCGGTGATGGTCATGAAGGTGAACAAGACAGCGATGAGCTTGAGTTGGAGATCGGGCAAATTCATCATTCGTCTTCCTTAAGCCGATGGACTGAGTCAGTGGTGCACTTGCAGAAGTCGGACTTCTGCACGTTGCCGGCTCCGGTTTTCGTACAAGGAGAGGCAGGGGAGGTGCGACAAGATAAGAAAATGAACTGACAAAGGGGAGGAGTTAGGAAAATCCTTCTCCGAGCGTCTCATCTTTTGTTTCAATCGTGGGCGCGGATTTCGAGCCGATAATGAACGCCATTTCCCGTAACGCGGCTATTCTCCTCCCCGTCTTCGGATGCGTCGGAAACCATCGTCGGAAGATGCTCTCCTCGCCCACCTGCAAGTACTTCCCCATTGGATCCGTGATGCAGAGGTGAGAAATCGCAATGCTGATCGCGCGCGTTTGGGCCGGCGAATCTTCAATCTTTTCCAGAGCTTTGACGAGTCCTACCGGATTGCGCGTCAAGAGGGCTCCTTCAACATCAGCTTGATATTCTCGCTGGCGTGTAATAGCCATCGAGACAAGCCTGGTAAAGAGCGGCGTGAGGACGACCATGCCCAACCAGATGAAAAAGAAGAAGGGTGCCCCGCCGACGATCCTCAGCCTGGTTGCGCTCGAAAGGCCGCGTACTTGCGCGAGTGTTGCTGCCAGAAGGCTTGCTCCGGTAAGAGTGGCGAGAGTCATCATCAGTCGAGTGTCATAGTTTCTGATGTGAGCTATCTCGTGTGCGACCACTGCCTGGAGCTCCTCGCGGGTGCAGACTTTCAAGAGTCCCGACGTGACAGCAACGGACGCGTGGAACGGATCCCGTCCCGTCGCAAACGCGTTCGGGTCGCGATCTCGAATCACATAGATGTCGGGCATGGGAATGCCGGCGGCGATCGACATTTCGTGAACGACGTTGACGAGTCGAGGGTTCGGATTCTCCCCGAGGCCGACGTGCGTGGTCAGCTCCTCTTTTGAAACTTCCTCCCACACACGATCAAGATTGACTGAGCGAAGAATCAGTTGATCGCCCTGGAGAAAGCTGTAGCGGGCGTAGGCGCCGGCCAGCAAGATGGAGATCGCTGTGACAAACGGGAATCCGATCATTCGCGGGGCGACGAGTCCCAATGCATCTGTGTCAAAGAGAAAGAGATCGGTACCGTAGCCGATGATGGCGAAGTAAAGGAGGAAAAGCGTGATCAGCAGGCCGGTAAGCTGCCGATTAAGCGCCTGTTGCTCATAGATATTGCCGGTGCGTTGAATAAGGGGCATCGTCGTGGGGAGCGAAGTGAAAACTGCGCTGCAAAAGGGATGCGAACAAAGATAACAAAACAGATTGAAAAAAATGTATTATCTTCGCTGAGGCCAATTTTTGAGTCGCGTTCTTGGGCCTACACAGGACCACCCTACACCACTAAGTAGAATCCACCCTAGAGTCATTTGCATGCATCTGGAAATAATGCGGCTGCCCGTATTTATCTCACTTTATCCCAGGAGGCTCTTATGCGGATCGGACGTCTTGCATCGTTGTTCCTCTCACTCCTTGTTCTTGCTATTCCGAGAAGTGGTCTGAGTCAGGCTGTGTGGATTCAGAAGGGTCCCGGCGGCGGGAGCGACCTCAAGTCCATCNNTCGCATATCTGGGAGGGGACATCGAAGGTGTCTTCAAAACGACTGATGGAGGCTTGACGTGGAAGAACGTCAATGCAAATCTCGCGACCGGTCCTTATCCGCCTGACGTTTACTGGGTGCAAGAGATCGTGTTCGATCCGGCTGATCCTTCATTTCAAAGCGTGTATCTTTGTTCAGCGATCGGACTCTTCAAGACAACGAACGGCGGCGCTCGATGGACGCCGGTGTATCCAACTTCTATAAGTGCGGAAAGCGACTACCTCGTTATCTCCACGATGGCGATCGATCCAGCCAATCCCGGCAACATGTTTCTTGGCACGGGCATGACGTGGTCCAGCGCGTCAGGCAAAGGGGTCATCTATCGGNNAGACGAACGGCGGAACAAGCTGGCAGGCGATCAGGGTCACGCCTTCCGACTCGGCTGTTATCCACGATATCGAGATTGACGAAGGCTCTTCTGCATCGACCCGGACGTTGTTTGCCAGTACGAGTGAGGGGGTGTACAAAAGTCTGGACAACGGAACCACATGGTCGCCCGTCAACACTGGACTCCCTCATCTGAACGCGAGGAGAATAAAAGCCGTCCGAAAGGACGGAAAGCTGACGTTGATTCTCACGTTGACGACCGTCGGGAGATCCGATAATCCCTCCTCCTATCAAGGAGGAGTCTATCGAAGCACGGATGCCGGCGGAACCTGGACGAGCATCAATGGAGATCTCCCGCGGTACCAATCCGGAGACTCGCTATCCTATTTCTATTGGAAGTTCATCGTCGATCCGACAAATCCCGAAATCATTTATGTCGGAACCACGCGAGGTTGGCCGCGCGATGATCTAGCAGCGTATGAAGAATACGGGATCTACAAGACGACGAACGGCGGGCAATCATGGAGGAAGGTGAGCACGACGGTGATCGATGACTGGATGGATACGGGATTCTACTCGGAGCGGCATGCGTTCGTCCTCGAACTCGCTCCGAGCGAACCGGAGGTGATCTATTGGGGATTGGTGTGGATGAAGAAGAGCACCGATGGCGGCGCTTCGTGGAAGCAGATCAACTCGACAAAAGTCGGCAACGCGTGGGAAACGAACGGATTGGAACTCATGGTGGTCGACGCCATCACGTATCATCCCGTGAATCCAACTGTGCTCTACATCGGCTATGATGATTTCGGCATCTTTCGATCTGATGACGGTGGGCGATCGTTTTGGCCGCTCGATCCGAAACAGGATCCGTTCAGTGGATACGATGCGGCAAAGGATATCGCGGTCGATCCATCAAACGGGGATCTTTTCGTCAGCCGGTATGAAGGATTGGCCTTCGCGCTCGCGAACGGATTTGCGAAAGGGGGAGTCTGGAAAAGTAGCGATCAAGGTGTGGCTTGGACGAGGCTTTCCAACGGTCTTCCGGATGGTACGCCGAAGCTGATCATGGATACCACCTCGGGCAGAAGCGGGTCGCGAACGCTTTATTGCACGATCTACGGATCCGGAGTCTACAAAACGACGAACGGCGGCGCGTCCTGGGGTCCCTCGAACAACGGTCTGGGTGCCGACTCCTCGAAGGCTTGGGAAATCGCACTCAGCCCCACAAACACAAATCTCTTGTACCTTGGCCTCAATGCGTTATCCGGCGGCGGATGTTACAAGTCCACTGATGGCGGAACGAGTTGGCGAAAGCTTTCATCCTTTCCCAATCATGTTGTCTTTGGCATCACGATTGGTCCGCAAAACGGTTTTGTCTACGCCGCCACAACGGACGATTTCTGGTACTCAACGGTGGGCGGAGTGTATCGCTCAACTGACG